>JACCWH010000055.1 GCA_013697735.1 Trueperaceae bacterium
GGCCACGGGAGGCCAGTTGGCGGCCGATGGTGATGACGGCGACCGCGATGACCGCGCCCCGATGGACGAGCTCTCGAGGCGACTCGAGGAGGCGCGGCGCCGCGTCCGCGAGGCGATGGGCGAAGACCCGGGGAGTGCGAGGGAGGCGCCGCGGCCGCTCGTCTCCGCCCAGCCGACGTCGGCCCCGTCGTCCGCAGGGCGCACCGTCGCGAGTGCGGGGATTCCGTCGGGAACCGCCCGGGGGGCGCCGCGACCCGCCACCACCGTCGCGCAGCCCGCGCAGCCCCAGACCCGCACGCCACCACCACCCGCGACCTTCAAGCGGACGGGCACCGGTACCGGGCGACGCCCCGGCCTCGCCCGGGCGACACCCGCGCTCGAAGTCGAACGATCGGCCGGCCGCGGCGCGGCCGGGAGCGCGCAGGAGCGCGCGCGCCGTGCTCGCGCTCGGACCGAGTCGGCGACGCTCGTGTCGATGGACGGCGCTTCGATCCGCAAGGGCATCTTGTGGCACATGATCTTGGGCCAACCGGCGGCCTATGGCCGGGGGAGGATGCGATCGCCACGACGGTCACCCTGAAGCTCCGCAGTCCGGCTGAGGCCATGTCGCTCTTCGGACAGAACGATGAGAACCTCCGACTCCTTCGGGCGCGCCTCGGCGCCACCGTGGTGGCACGCGGCGACGAGCTACGCCTGACGGGCGACGAGAAGGACGTCGCCGAGGCGGAACGCACGTTCAAGGCCCTGCTCGCGACCATCCGCTCGGGCGGGCGCGTGAGCGTCACCGAGCTCGAGTTCGCCGACCTCGCACACATCGAGTCGGCGTCTGCCGTCGACGAGGGTGCCGACGGCGGCCTCCCTGCCCGAATCAAGCCCAAGACCGCGACGCAACGGATCTACGTCCCCGCCATCCGCGACAACCCCATCACCTTCGGGGTGGGGCCCGCCGGAACCGGTAAGACGTACCTCGCCGTCGCGATGGCGGTGCAGGCGCTCACCGCGCGGCGCGTCAAGCGCGTGATCCTCACGCGACCGGCCGTCGAGGCCGGCGAGAAGCTCGGCTTCCTACCCGGCGACCTCCAGGCGAAGATCGACCCGTACCTCAGACCTCTCTACGACGCGCTCTACGACATGCTCCCCACCGAGCGCGTCGACCAGCTGCTCGAGCAGGGCACCATCGAGGTGGCGCCGCTCGCCTTCATGCGTGGCCGCACGCTCAACGACGCGTTCATCATCCTCGACGAGGCGCAGAACACCACGGGCGAACAGATGAAGATGTTCCTGACGCGAATGGGGTTCAACAGCCGCGTCGTCGTGACGGGCGACCGCACGCAGGTCGACCTGCCCGGCAACATCGAGAGCGGGCTCAAGATCGCCGAGCGGATCCTCATCGGCATCGAGGGCCTGATCTTCATCTACTTCAACGAAGGCGACGTGGTGCGGCACCCGTTGGTAGCCCGTATCATCCGGGCCTATGAGCAGCACGGCTGAACGCTTCCCGAAACCGGCGCTGAGGCGCGCCGTCGGGCTCGTGGTCGTGGTCGCGACGCTCACGGGGTTGCTCTACTCGGTCTACGCCGACCGCCGCGAAGCGGCGATCGCACCAGGCGAGCCGAGTCCACAGACGTACGTCGCCCCCGTCGACCTCCAGGTGATCGACCGCATCGCCACGGAGCGCCAGCGACAGGCGGCGCGTGCGCAGGTCGAGCCGATCTACACCGCCGACACCACGCTCCAGCAGATCGTGATCGGGTCGCTCGCCGGCACTGGCCTGCCGACGGAGAGCCTCGACGTATTGATCACGCGCTTCACCCATCCGTCCGGCGTGCGCGAGACGGAGCTGCCCATCGTGGTCGACGCCGCGGTGACCGCGGCACCCGACGCGCGGCATCGAGAGGTGCGCGTGCTGCTCGAGCGCCGACTCGTGGCCACCGCCACGCCCAGCGAGCGACTCACCGAGGCGGCCCGGAACGCCGCGGCCGGCGCCGTGGCGTTGGCCATGCAATCGCTCGATGCCGGGCAGGTGATCGTCCGCGAAGGGGAGACCCTCAGCGAGGACCACCTGCGCACCCTCGAGAGCGCGGGCCTCTATTCACCGCGCGCGGACGCAATCGGTCGCACCATCTGGGTGATCATCGGCGGCGCCTTGCTCGCGGTCCTGCTCTCCCTCCCGGCGCTCTATGCCGGGGAGCACCTGCTGGCGGGGCTGACCCCGCGACAGCTCTCGTTCCTGGTCGGTATCACGCTCGCGGTGCTCGTGGCGCAGCGCCTCGCGCTCTCGCTCTCGCCGTCGTTCGTGTTCGTGCTCGTGGTCCCACTCCTCGTGGCGGTGCTCGCCGACGAGACGTCGGCTCTGCTGTGGGCCGTCTGGATGGCGGTGGTGACGGCGCTCCTCGTACCGGCGACGCCGCTCGTGACGCTCTTGGCGACCCTCATCGGCGCCGTGGTCGCGGTGCTCGCGGTCCGCTTCGTGCGCTCACGGTCGGCCGTCTTCCTCGCCGGACTCACGGGCGGCGCCGCCGGCGGCGTCGCACTCGTGGTCATGGTGCTCCTCGGCGGTGGGCTCTCGCCCCTCGCCACGGCGACGGCCTTCGGCATCTTCTTCGCCGGTGGCGTGCTCGCGGCCGTGGTGGTGCTGGGACTCCTCCCCCTGGGCGAATCGGTATTCGGCTTCCTCACCGATTTTCGGCTCCTCGAGCTCTCCAACCCCTCGCACCCCCTCCTGCAGCGGCTCCTGCTCGAAGCCCCCGGCTCGTACCAGCACTCCCAGATCATCGCGAATCTCGTGGAGCAGGCGGTCACCGCGATCGGTGGCCGATCACTCCTCGCGCGCGTGGGGGCGCTCTACCACGACGTGGGCAAGATGCGGCGACCGCAGTTCTTCGTCGAGAACCAGTTCAGCGGCGACAACCCACACGACCGCATCAGCCCCCACCTCTCCTACCTCATCATCACGAGCCATGTGCGCGACGGGCTCGAACTGGTGCGCGAGTACAAGCTCCCGCGCGAACTCGAACCGTTCGTGCTCGAACACCACGGCACGGCGGTACTCCTCTACTTCTACAAGCGCGCTCTCGAAGACACCGCGAGCATCAGCGAGCTCAACTTCCGCTACCCCGGGCCGCGGCCACGCTCGAAGGAGACCGCCGTACTCATGCTCGCGGACGCCGTCGAATCGGCGTCGCGCACACTCTCCGAGCCGTCGCAGGGAAGCATCCGCGCGCTCATCGACAGGCTCATCGAGGAGCGGCTCCAAGACGACCAGCTCTCCCAGAGCCCACTCAACCTCCACGACCTCGAAGTGATCGCCAACACCTTCGAGCGCATGATGACGGCGATCCTCCACCGCCGCATCACCTACCCCACCGCTGAGGAGATGAGAGGAGCGCGAGGTGAGGGTCGAGGTCATCGACGAGACCGACCGGTTCCGGCATCCTGAGGTGCTCGAGCGCGCGCTGTCGCGCCTCGGCCGCGAGCTCGGTGCCGGCGAGCGCGACGTGACGATCGTGCTCGTCGACGACGAGACGATCGCGGCGCGAAACCTCGCCGATCGCGACGTCGAGGGGCCAACGGACGTTCTCGCGTACCCGCTCCACGAACCCGACGACGTGGGGCTGCCGATCGTCCCGACGCTCGGCGACATCCTCATCAGCCTCGACACCGCCGAGCGCCAGGCCCCCGATCACGGGCTCGATACCCGCCAGGAGGTCCTCGTCCTCGCTGCCCACGGCCTCACGCACCTGCTCGGGCACGACCACCCAGACCCGGAATCCTGGAGTGCGTTCGAAACGGCGCAGGCGCGCGTGCTCGAGCTCACCGCCGAGGACGACCATGGCTGACGTCGTGAGGGGCAGGGTCCTCGGCGCAGCCGTCGCCCACGCCTGGCGGGGACTGGCGGCCACGTGGCGCGAGGAGACGACCTTCAAGGTCCAGGTGGCCGTGGGGGCCGCCGCGCTCGCGCTCAGTCTCTGGCTCGGTCAGGGGACGATCGTGGTTCTCGTATTCGCCGCGCTCGTCCTCGGCTTCGAGCTGCTGAACACGGCCCTCGAGCGTCTCGCCGACGCCGTCCATCCTGGGCACCATCCCGCGGTCGGGGCCGCCAAGGACGCCGCCGCGGGCGCCGCGCTCGTCAGCGCGATGGCCGCGCTCGGCGCCGGCCTGTTGGTGCTCGGGCCGCCACTGCTCGAGCGCCTCGCGAGGGCCTCGTGAGCGGCGACGCGTCGTCGTCCGGTACGGGGCAGGAGCGACCGGCGCCGAGCGACCTCGTGATGCACGCGCGCCGCGCCTGGGAGCACGCCTACGCCCCCTACTCGCGCTTTCGAGTGGGCGCCGCGCTGCGAGCGGACGACGGTACGATCTACGTCGGTGCGAACGTCGAGAACGCCTCGTATGGCCTCGGGCGCTGCGCCGAGCAGACCGCCGTGCAGGCGATGGCGACTGCGGGGGGCCGCTCCTTCGGCGAGTTGGTCGTGTACACCGCCGCGACGACGCCGGCGAGCCCGTGCGGCGCGTGCCGCCAGGTGCTGTTCGAATTCTCGCCCCATGCGACGGTCTGGCTCGTCGGCACGGGGGGCGAGGTCCGGATCACGACGGTCGCGTCGCTGCTCCCCGACGCGTTCTCGCTCGACCCTCTCCCGCCGACCGCCTGACGGCGCCCGCCCGTGCGGCCGCTTGCGTCGTAGACGCGCCACCTCAGCGTTCTCACCGGTCCCACGGTAGACTCACCGCGATGCAACGCCTCTACTCAATCTCCTCGGCCGCGCGAGCGATCGTCATCGTCGCCATGCTCGCCGTCGCCATGCTCGCCGGCGCCGCCTTCGCCCAGACGTCCGTCACCCGTATCGTCTTGGTGCCCTTCGACGCCACACGCTCGGTCGAAGCGCTCGGGCTGGCCACACCCGGCGCGCTCCAACGTGCGCTCAATCAGATCGACAGCGTCTACGTCCCCCCGATCGGTGACGCCCTGATCGTGCTCCAGCGCGCGACGCAGGCCGGAGTCGATCCGATCGCCGAGATCGAGCGTCTCTTCCTGGCCGACGCCGTCGTGCTCGGCCGCTTCTCGGGCACCACCGAGCTGGAAGTCGAACTCGTCGTGAGCCTCGCGGGCGACGATCGCACCGAAACGATACGCGGCTCCACGAACGACCTCACGGCGCTCTGGCGGACCCTCGCCGAGCGCATTGTCGCCCTGGCGAACGTGAGCGCGAGCGGCACGGAGCTCGCCGAGATGCGCGGCGCGATCGCCAGCGCCCCGGAGACGGCGGTGCTCGGTCCGCTCGGCACGGCGACCGCCCGCCTCCCCGGCGTTCGCCTCGACGACCTCGAGACCGCGTTGGCGCTCGACGACGCTTCGCCGTGGCTGCGCTCGGAGGCAGCACGCGTCGCGGCGCTCCAGGGTCAGCTCGAGCGCGCCGTGACCCTGGCGTCGGAGGCCGCTGCGGCCGCGCCGAACGAAGTCGAGATCCGCGCCATCGAGGGCGTCGTGAAGTCCGCCGCCGGCGACACTGCCGGGGCAGAGGCCGCATTCCGTGCGGCGCTCGCCTCGAACCCGGCGCACGCTATCGCGCTCGCCGGCCTCGGCGACCTCGTCGCCGAGACGAGCGAACAAGTCGCACTCCTCGAGCGGGCGATCGCGTCGTCGCCACGCCTCGTCGACGCCCACCTCGGTCTCGCAGTGCGCCAGACCACGCCGCAAGCGCGCCTCCAGGCGTTGCGGCGGGCCGCCGAGCGACTCCCCGACTCCGTCACCACCCAACGCGTACTGGTCGAAACGGTCCTGGCGTCCGGCGACGCGCGCGGCGCCCTCGCACTCCTGCGGCAGGCCGTCGGCGATCCCGTCGGTGCCTCCCCGGCACTCTACTCGCTGGCATCGCTCTTCCCGGCCAGCGTCGGAGCCGAAGCGCTCGACGTCGTGCGCGAGGGGCGCGAGCGCTTCCCAACATCGACGGCGCTGGCGATCGCCGAGGCCGAGCTGCTCGTGGGCTCCGGTGAATTCGACGCGGCCGAAGACGTACTGCGCCAGGTCGTGGACGAGAACCCCGACGCCGTGAACGTCGCGGAGGCACTCTCGACCGTCCTCGCGCGCTCGGGGCGCATCGACGAGGCGCGCGCCGTACTCGAGGGGCTCACGACACGTCCGGACGATCTCGAAATTCGACTCATCGAACTCCAGCTCGCCGCCGGGCGCGCCCGCGTGGTGCTCGAGCAGCTCGAGCCACGCATGGCGGCCGGCGATGGCGATCTCACCGTCCGTACGCTCTACGGCGTCGCCCTCGGCCGCGTCGGCCGACTCGACGAGGCGAAGCGCGTCCTCGAGGAGGTCGTGGCCGAGGACGCCGAGAACGAGGCGGCGCTGCGCGCTCTCGACGTGCTCGAGGAGCAGCGGCTGGTCACCGGCGACGCCGACCTCGCGCTCGAGGGGGATGCCGCCATCGCCTTCGAGCAGGGTCTGTATGCGCTCGAGGTCGGTGAGTACGCCGCCGCCGCCGAGGCGTTCGCGCGTGCGCGCAGCCTCCAAGACGCCGGGCTCCTCGCCTTCTACGAGGGGTTCGCCCGCCAGAACCACGGCGACGTCCGCGGCGCCATCACGGCCTACACGGCCGCGCGCGAGGAGCTCGCCGACAACGACGTCCTGCTCAACAACCTCGGCTTCGCCCAACTGCAGGTCGGCCGCATCGACCTCGCACTCGACGCCCTCCAAGGGGCCGTGGCCGCGAACCCGGCGAATGCCCAGGCGCAACTCAACCTCGGCCTCATCCACTACCAGGTCGGCAACTTCACCGACGCGCTCACGCGCTTCGAGGAAGCCGTACGACTCGCTCCCGAACTCGAGGAGTCGGTCGGCCCGTTCGTCGAGGAGGCGCGCCGGCGCAGCGCGCAGTGACGATCGCATCACCACCGGCGCACCGGACGGCGCCCTCCGTCCGGGGTGCGATAGCATGACGCCCATGAGCATCCGCTCCGCCGTCACGTCGGCGCCCGGTTACCGACTCAGCGCGCGCGCCCACACGGTCAAGCTCGACCAGAACGAGAGCCCGTACGACCTACCGGACGACGTGCGCGAGCGCGCGCTGGCGCGGATCGCAGACGCCGACCTCCACCGCTACCCCGACCTCCACGCCGACCGGGTCCGGCGACGCATCGCCGAGCTCGAGGGGTGGCCCGAGGCGGGCGTCGTCGTGGCGAGTGGCTCGAACGTCCTCATCCAGGCCCTCGTGATCGCCGGCGGGATCGGCCGCCGCGTCCTGTGCGTAGCGCCGACCTTCGCCGTCTACTCGCTCCAGGCTCGCCTCCTGGGGGCGGACCTCACGGAGGTCGCCCTCGTGGGCGAGCACGGTTCCGAGCTCCCCGAAAGGGCGCTCACCGCCGAACTCGCCAACGGCGTCGGCGTGCACTTCATGACCGACCCGATGGCGCCCACGGGCAACGCCCTCCCCCACGGCTCCGTGGAGCGACTCATCGCTGCGGGCGGCGACCGTTGGCTGAGCGTGATCGACGAGGCCTACGGAGCGTTCGCGGGCAGCGACCACCGCGAGCTGGTTCGCCGCGCACCGAATGCGGTGAGTATCCGCACGCTCTCCAAGGCGTACGGCCTCGGCGGCGTGCGCCTCGGCTACGCCCTCGCCGCTCCGGCCGTGGCTACCGAGCTCCAGAAAGCGATCCTCCCCTTCTCCGTCTCGATCCTGCAGCTCGCCGTGGTCGAGGCGGTCCTCGACGACCCGTCGTACGTCGAGGCGCGCGTTCGCGAGAGCGTCGCCGAGCGCGAACGCGTCGCCCGTGCCTTGCGCGCGCTGCCCGGGGTCCACGTCCACCCCTCGGTGACGAACTTCCTGCTGCTCAGCGTCGGCGACGCGGAGCGCACGTACGAGCGCCTGCTCGAGGCCGGCGTGCTGGTGCGTCGTCAGGACCACCTCCCCGGGCTGCGAGGCGCGTTGCGCGTCTCGATCGGATCGCCGAGCGACAACGACGCCTTCCTGGCGGCGATGGCCTCGTCCGTCGACCGAGAGCGTGCCGACGACCGCGAGGAGGCGCCGCATGCGACAGGCTGAGATCCGACGCGCGACGAGCGAGACGGACGTGCGGATCTCTCTCGACCTCGATGCCGGCCCCACGGGTGTGGTCCGGACCGGGCACGCCTTCGTCGATCACCTGCTCGACCAGGTCGTGCGCCACGGGCGCTTCGGCCTCACGGTCGAAGCGACGGGCGATCTCCACGTCGACGTGCACCACCTCGCGGAAGACGTCGGCATCACGCTCGGCCAGACCCTGCTCGCCGCCCTCGGCGACGCACGAGGGATCGAGCGGTACGCGAGCGCCAGCGTTCCCATGGACGAGACGCTCGTCGAGGTGGTGCTCGACCTCTCGGGGCGGCCCTATTTGGCGTTCGACCCCGAGGGTGTGCCCGGCGTCGTCTCCGGCTTCACGGCCTACCACCTGCGCGAGTTGCTCCGCGGCTTCTGCAACCACTCCCGCGCCACCGTGCACGTGCGGATCCTCGCGATGGGCGAAGCGCACCACGTCTGCGAGGCCACGGTCAAGGCGCTCGCGCGCGCGCTCCACGCGGCGACGCGCATCACCGGCAGCGACGTCCCCTCCACGAAGGGGACGCTTTGAAGCCATGCGCACCGTTCTGATCGACTACGGCGCTGGGAACCTCCACAGCGTCGAAAAGGCCTTGCTCGCGTCGGGTCTCCCCTGCGTGCGGACCGACGACCCGGCGCTCGCCGCCGACGCCGACGCCCTCGTGCTCCCGGGCCAAGGACACTTCGGGCAGGTGATGCGATCCTTCGAAGCCTCCGGGTTCGAGGGCGTCGTCCGCGACCACATCGCGGCGGGGCGAGCGTTCCTCGGCATCTGCGTGGGCCTCCAACTCCTCTGTGCGCACTCCGAAGAGGCGCCGGACGTTCCCGGTCTCGGCATCCTTCCCGCCACCGTGCGCCGCCTCGCCGCCGACGGCGTGAGCGTGCCACAGATGGGCTGGAACCAGATCGTGCGCGTGGGCGAGTCGCCGCTGCTCGACGGCGTCGACGATGGCGCGTTCGTCTACTTCGCGAATTCCTACGTGGTCGAGTTCGACGATGCCGACGGCCTCGTGGGCGCGGAGACGCGCTATGGCCGCACCCGATTCCTGAGCGCCGTCTCGATCGACGACCTCCACGCGACGCAGTTCCACCCCGAGAAGAGCCAGGAGGTCGGGCTGCGGATCCTGCGCAACTTCGGCCGCTCGCTGCGCGGCGCGAGCGGGAGGGCCGCGTGATCCGCTACGCCGTCGCCCTCACGCTCGTCGTGCTGACGTCGCTGGCCGGGGCCCAGCCCCACGACGACGTCTGGGCCGTGCAGATCGTCGCGCTCCGGGACTTCGGCGAGGCGCAGCACGAGGCACGGGAGCTCGGCGAGATGGGGTTCGAGGCCTACACCGAGTTCGCCATGCACGAGGGCAACCAATGGGTGCGCGTCCGGGTCGGCTGCTGGGTCGGGCGCGACGCCGCCGAGGGGATCGCCGAGATCCTCCGCGCACTCGTCACGATCGAAGCCGCCGCCGTGCCCGCGACGCCGGACGCGCCGGTCGGCTGCATCGACGTCGACATCGGCTTCCTCAAGCCCGCGCACTTCCTGCCGATCCACCTGAGCGGTGAACTGCCGACGTTCCGCGTCGAGATCTCGAACCACGTGGCGCACGTTCGGCACGACGGAGAGGGCTGGCGCGTCCTCCAGGGGGAGGAACCGGCCCCCGCCCCCGCCCCCGAGGGATCGGCGAGTTTCCGTGCCGGTGAGCTCCGCGGCTACGCCGTCGCGCTCCTCCTCGAAGAGGGCCGCTCGCGTGTCTTCTGCCCCGGTCGGCTCGTGGCGCAGGTCGGCGGCGTCGCGCTCGTGGAGTGGGCGAACGCCATCGTCGCCTGCAAGGAGGCGATCGATGGCGATTGACGTCGACACCCCCGGCCACGCTCAGACCATGTCGCGCGAGGCGCGGCGCCGGTACTTCGCGTCGCAGCGTTTCTGGCTCGCACCCGGAATGGGCGTCAAGCGACATGCCGCGGCCGCGATCGCGGGCGGCGTCTTGCTCATGATGGGGGTCGGGATCGGTGCGCTGTGGCTCATCGGCGAGGGTCGACAAGAAGTAGCGGCCCCCCTCGAACGCGTGCTCGCCTCCGGCACCTGGGCCGCCGGAGGGGGATGGCTCGCGCTCATCGCGACCTTCGGCGGCCTCACGCTCGCGGTTGGTGCGATCGGCCGCCTGAACCGCTCGCTCCTGTCGAACTGGCTCCCGCGGCCGCACGAGGCGGCAGCGCTCCTCCACGGTCGACTCCAGCTTGCGCGTGGACCGCGCATCGTGGCGCTCGGTGGTGGTGCGGGGCTGTCGACGCTGCTCCGCGGTCTCCGCGCCTACACCTCGAACCTCACCGCGGTGGTCGCGGTGAGCGACGACGGCGGTTCCTCGGGGCGCCTCCGCGCCGCGTTCGGCATGCCCGCTCCAGGGGATCTCGCGGATTGCCTGGCAGCGCTCTCGGGCCACGAAGCCGCCCTGGGCCGCCTACTCCAGTACCGGTTCAGTCGTGGCGCGGAGCTCCAGGGGCACACCTTCGGCAACTTGCTCATCACCACCCTCACCGAGGTGGAGGGCGACTTCGGCGACGCCTTGCGCGCCATCAACGCCATGCTCGACCTCTCGGGTGCGGTCTATCCGGTGACGGCCGTCCCGGTCGAGCTGGTGATGACGAAATTGGACGGCAGCACGGTGGTCGGTGAGAGTCGCGTTCGCGAGCGGTCGGGCGCCATCACGTCGGTGGCGATCCGGCCGGAAGCCCCCGCCGCCCTTCCGGAGGTCGTCGCCGCCATCGCCGATGCCGATCTCGTGGTGCTCGGACCGGGGAGCCTCTTCACGTCGACGTTGCCGCCGGTGCTGGTACCCGACGTCGCCCAAGCACTGCAACGCTCCCGGGCGCGCCTGGTCTACGTGTGCAACATCATGACCGAAGACGGCGAGACGAACGGCCTCGATGCCTGGGAGCACGTCGACGTGCTCGCTCGCGCGCTCGGTCGCAGACCCGACGTCTGCGTGGTGAACGACGACCCCGTCGACGACGCCCGTCTGTCCGCGTATCGCGCGGAGCGCGCGGACGTCGTCGCGGTCGACGTCGAGCGCTTCGCCCGCGAGGGGGTGGCCCTGGAGCGGTGGTCGCTCCTCGGCGACGGTCCGGTCGCACAGCACGATCCGGAGCGACTCGCCCGCCACATCTACGAGCTCATCGCGAAGGGGACGCCATGATGCCGCGCGCGTTCGCGCTCGCGCTCATGCTCCTGAGCGCGCCGCACGCCGCCGCCGACGTCGCCGCGACCGTGCTCGCCCCGCCGACCTCCGTGCGCTATGGCGACGAGGCCCTCTACGACATCGTCGATGCGTCCGTGCTGGGCGGCGACCGCCTCCGACTTCGCGTGGAGATGGGAGCGATCGATCCGGTCGGCGGGTTGCCCATCGGCATCACGCAGCCCATTCTCGAGCTCTATCTCGATTCGTCGCCGGGAGGGGCGGTAGACCTCCTGCCCGGATCGGGCATGCAGATGCCCGCCGGCGAGGGGTGGAACGTCGCCGTACGGATCACCGGCGATGGTGCGTGGGCGTGGCTCGCGGACGAGACCGGTGTGGTGGATCTCGCCGATGCGATCGAGCTCGACGCCGTGGCGAGCGGGCGTACCATCGACGTGATCACGCCGTTCGCCCCGGTAGAGGTCGCTCGCCTCTACGCGATCAGTGGGGTCTACGATCCGTTCCGCGTGGACGGCTGGCGCCCGACCTCGCGAACGGCGACCCCGTGGGCCTTCTCGAGCGCCGAGCCGAGCCTGCCGGTGGTCGACGTCTTCCCCGTCGCGGACGTCGCGGCGCGCGCGCGCTCTCTCGCGGAGGGTGTTCTCCCACGGCGCGCCACGAGTGGCATCGACGTGCGGACGACGCTCTGGATAGCCGTCATGCTCGCGGGTCTGGGGCTGGCGATCGCGGGGCTGTGGTGGCGCCGTGGGACGCCCACGACCGTCGTGGTGGTACCGCGCACGGTGACCGAGGAGGAGGCCACCCTGGCGGCTGCCGTACGCGCCGCATCGATCGTGCCCCCGATCCCGCCGCGGGCGCCGCCTGGAGGGGTCGCGTCACAGGGTCGGCCGATCGTCGATCCGAACGACGAACTCCTCATCGGCGAGAGCGAGATGGACGCCGTGCTCGCCCGTCTCTCGGGGGGCCTCGAGCCAGCCGAAGGGCTCGACCCCGCGATCGCCCAGGCGCCGACCGTCGCGCCGGCAGTCGCGCCGGCCGCCCCCCGACTTGCCCTACCGGCGCCCGATCCGTTCGGCGAGTACGAGTCGGCGACGCGTGCTGCCGACGAAGCGGAGGGCCGCGACGACGACCGGCTCGAATCGTCGCGCCGCTGAGTGCGCCGACCGTTCGCTCAGCCGCTGCGGATCGCGACCTCCACGAGGGAGCGGCGCTCGATGTCGGCACCGAGCGCCGCGAGTCGCGGCGCGAGGTGCTCGTACCCACGATCGACGTACTCCACACCGGTGACGGTGCTCGCGCCCTCAGCCGCGAGGGTGGCGACCACCAGCGCGCCGCCCGCGCGGATGTCGGCCGCGTGCACTTCCGCACCCCGGAGCGATCCACCACGCACCACCAGCGTGCGGTCGGTCAGCTCGACCTTGGCACCCATGCGCGCGAGCTCCGCCACGTGCGTGAAGCGATCGGGATAGACCCGGTCACGCACGACGCTGACGCCCGGTAGGGTCGCGAGGTAGGCACCGAAGGGCGCCTGCAGGTCCGTGGGAATGCCCGGATACTCGCGCGCCGTCACGTCGGCCGCCGCGAGTTCGCCGGTGGCGTCGATGGTGATGCTGGTCGGCCCGTCGAGCACCACGCGCACGCCCGTCTCCACGAGCTTGTCGAGGACGGCCTGGACGTGCACGCTCCTGACGCCGTTCACCTCGACGTGGCCGCGGGTGGCGGCGGTCGCGAGCATGAAGGTGCCGGCCTCGATCCGATCGGGCATCGGGCGGAAGCGCACGCCTCGGAGTCGATCGACGCCCGCGATGCGGATCACGGGCGAGCCGGCCCCCTCGATGGTGGCGCCCATCGCACCGAGCATGGCGGCGAGGTCGGCGACCTCGGGCTCGAGCGCAGCGTTCTCGATCGTCACGGTGCCGGAGCCGAGCGCGGCGGCGAGGATCACGTTCTGCGTTCCACCGACCGTCGGCGCTTCGAACACGACCGTCCCCTCGAGGGGGCGACGCCTGACGGCCGAGAAGTCGCCGGCACGCTCGTCGACCTCGACGCCGAGCGCCTTGAAGGCTGCGATGTGCCGGTCGACGGGACGGGGGCCGAACGCGCAGCCGCCGGGCATCGAGATGCGCGCTTCGCCGCACCGCGCGAGGAGCGCCCCCATCGCCACGAAGGAGGCACGCATCTTGCTGACGAGGCTGTAGGGGGCGCTGCAGCGTTCGATCGTCTGCGCGTGGAGGTGGAGGTCGCGCCCCTCCCAGTGCACGCGCACGCCGATGTGCTCGAGAATCTCGAGACTCACCAATACGTCGGCGAGCCGCGGGACGCCCTCGAGGACTACGTTCTCGTCCGTGAGGAGGCTCGCGAGGATGAGGTAGAGCGCGGAGTTCTTCGCCGCGTTGACGGTGAGCTCGCCCCGCAGGGGCGTACCGCCTCGGACCTCGAACACCGGCTTCGCTCGCTGCATCGCTGCACCCTCCACCCCACCACGTGCCTGATACACATGATGTGTACACGCAGTGTATGGAGCTTACGACGGCATGTCAACATGAGGCGCAGACGAGGCGGATGCACATGCTACGATGTCGGCATCAGACCGTCGGACGGAGGCGCAGGTGCCCAAGCGTGACAAGAGCAAGCGGTTGCAGGTCGTCATCTCCGAAGCCCAGGACTCACTGCTCACGAAGACGGCCTATCAGCTGTCGAACCCGGAGCGCCTGGTCTCGAAATCCGAAGTCGTCCGCCTCGGCATCGAGATGCTGAACAAGGCGGTCGAGGCGGGCCACCTCGACCCGGAGCTGCTGAAGACGCTCGAAGACGCCTAGTCGCGTGTTCGCGCCGGGCGAGGTCATCGACGACCGCTACGACGTGCTGGGCCTGCTGGGACAGGGGGGCATGGCGCACGTCTTCCGCGCCGCGGATCGGCACCTCGAACGAACCGTCGCCCTCAAGGTCCTCCGGCCGCACCTCACCGAGACCGACGCAGAACGCTTCCGGCGCGAGATCCGCGCACTCGCTCGCTTCAACCACCCCGGCATCGTGGCGATCTACGACCTCGGCCAGAGCGAACACGTCTACTTCGCGATGGAGCTCGTGGAGGGAGGGCCGATCACCGACCTCGGCCCCGTCGACGCCGATCCCGAGACGATCACCACGTGCCTCGGGGCGGCGATCACCGTGGCCGAAGCGCTCGGCTACGTGCACCGCCTCGGCATGGTCCATCGCGACCTCACACCGCGCAACATCCTGCTCACGCGTGACGATCACCCCAAGGTGATGGACTTCGGTCTCGTGCAACTCACCGAGACCTCGCGTGAACTCACCCGAACGGGATTCACGCTCGGCACACCGCAGTACATGGCGCCCGAGCAGGCGACGGGCGCCAGCAGCGGCTCCGCCGTCGACCTCTACGCCTTCGGCGCGGTGCTCTACAAGACGCTCACCGGCCACGCACCCTTCGACGCCGACAACGACCAGGCGGTGCTCTACCAGCACGTCTACGGCAACGCCGAGCCGGCGTCGACGCTCAATCCCGCCATCCCGGCGTCACTCTCGCACCTCGTCGGGTCGCTCCTCGCGAAGCGTCCCGAGGACCGACCGCCGTCCGCGCTCGCCGTCGCCGACGCCCTGCGCGCCATTCGGCGCGCCTGGCTCGCCGAGGCGTCGCAGGTGCCCGGCGCCGGTCCCGGCCGCCGCCACACCTATCCGGGGGGTCCGGTCGCATCGCGGCCGCTGACGCTCCGCTGGCAAGTACGCCTCGACGAGGGGCCGCAGTGGCCCGCTGGATCGTGTGCCGCACACGGCTTCGTGCTCGTCGGGCAACGCTCCGACGCACTCGCCGTACTGCGCCCGGCAGACGGCGGCCTCCACGCCACGTTCTCGCTTCGCGACGAGGTCTACGCCCCGCCGATCTACGTCGGAGGTCAGGTCATCGTGACCACGCGCGACGGCGCGGTGCAGGCCCTGGCGTGGCCGACGGGGCGGCCGGAGTGGTCCGTCGAAGGCGTCGATGCGGCCGGTATGACCGCCCTCGGTGACGATCTCGTGGTCGCACGCCGAGACGGACGCCTCGAGCGGTGGGACGCGAGCGCCTCCGCGCGGTGGCGCTTCGATGCCGGCGCGCCCCTCGCCACACCGCCGTGCCTCCATCGCGGGCTCGCGTTCGTGTTCGACGTCGAAGGGTGGCTCCACGCCGTGACCCTCGATCACGGCGCGCGTCGCTTCAAGGTACAGGTCGGACACGCCGTCGCGGGCCCCGTCGCCGCAGGCGGCGTCTTGTTGCTCCCGGCCCGCAACGGAGAACTCCACGCCTTCGACATCGCGAAGCACGAGGTGATGTGGACCTACGATCTGGAGGGGGAGCTCTGGGCCTCCCCCGCCGTCGCCGGACCCTTCGTCTACGCGGCGTCGTGGGGCACGAAGCTCCACGCCCTGTCGCTCCGCACGGGCGACGACGTCTGGAGCGTCGACATGCCGGGACCAGTGACGGCGTCGCCCGTCGTGGCCTCCGGCGCCGTTTACGTCGCTACGGAGACGGGTGAGCTCCTCGTCTTCGATGCTCGCTCGGGTCGGGCGCTCGGACGACACCTCGTCAGCCACGCCGCCATCCAGGCGAGCCCACTCCCCATCGGCGACGCCGTGCTCGTGACCGCCGTCGACGGGCAGGTCCACCTCTTCGGCTAAGGCCGCATCCGGGTCATTCGGTCGCCGCTTCCGCCAGCCCCGCGAGGAGATCGTCGAGCGCCTCCTGCGCGGCGCGGCGCGCCTGCACCAGCGAGTCGCGCTCGGCAGCGAGCTCGGCGAGTTCGTCCTCCTGCGACTCGAGGTCGGCGAGGTAGCGCCGGTAGAGCGTCGAGTTCCGGTCGAGCGCAGCCATGTTCTGACGGACGCGTTCCTGATCGCGGAAGAGGGCGTCGATGCGTGCTGCGACGGCTGCAGCGTCGCGAGCGAGGCCGCTCGCTCGGCGCCCGAGGGCGACGATTTCGGCCAGCACCGCGCGGTCGTCGTCGTCGAGCGTCACGTTCTCGAGGAATACGACGAGGCGCTCGCTATCGACGTTCGCGAGGGCGATCGTGCGCGACTCGACGCGCTCGAAGACGACCTCGAGGCGGCACGGAGCGTCGCCTTCGCACGTCGCGTGGGTGGGGACGGTGTCGTCGCTCGGCACAATTGCGTCGTCGCCGACGAGCGCGACGCCGAAGCGAAGGGCGGCGGCGGTCTCGGTGGGGGCGGGTTCGGGCGAGACGACGTCGTACCCCGGACGCCGCGGCAGCTCGATCACGAGGAAGCGGGACGTGGAGGGGTGGGCCACACGGACGACCGTGCGCACGCGCAGACGATGCACCGTCTCGAGCAGACCACCGCGGAGCGACACGCCGGTGAGCTCCTCCGGCGCGGCGGCGGTCTCGACCGCGACCTGGAGCTCCTGGTCGATCGCGTACGAGAGGAGACGCTCCTCACCTGGAGGTACGTCTCCGAGGCGGGCGTTGCCGACGAACCCTCCGGCGTCGAAGAGCGTCACCGGACCCGCGGCGAGGTGGAAGGGGGTGTCGTTGACGAGCCGAACCGCGCGCAGCGGCGAAGAGCCGGCGACGCCGGGCACGAAGAGCGACGCACGTGGCGCCGCGACGCTGGCGACGAGGACCGGGATCATCGCCGACTCGTAGCGCCCGACGCTCACGCTCCCCTGCACGACGTAGGCGAACGAGGTCCCGGTGGCGACACCCTCGGCCATCGCTGCGACGCCGGAGCCGGCGCCGAGGCGCGGCGGCGGCGCCGCTTCCGCAGCCATGTCCATCGCCAGCGGGGAGGGCGCCATCGGCAGCGAGCGCGCGAACGCGCCGCCGTCGATCGGCGGCACCACGGCGTTCGGGAGCGACGGCCCAACGCGGGGACGATCGACGTAGACCGGCGCGAAGAGCTCGCTGACGATCGAGATCGGCAGCCCGGCTACGAACGCCACCTGCACGTCGATCAGGTCGAGGTTCGTGGGATTGTCGAGGATCGCCCAGCCCTGCAGGTCGGCGCGACCATCGTCGCCGAGCACGATGCGGTAGCTCGGCTTCCACACCGGCATCTCGCGAAGGTAGCCGATCCGTACCCGTCGCTCCCCATCGCCCTCGAAGCGCAACCGCACCACGTTGGCGTCGCCGTCGCGCGAGCGTGCGATGGCGGCGAGGGCGGCGTCGAGTTCGGCGCGGAGCTCGGCGCGCTCGAACCAGACGTCGCGCACCTCGTCGAGCGGCACGCGCCGTAGGCCGCCCTCCGTCGCGAGCGTGAGGAGCGTCGATGTGCCACCCTCGGCCGTGTGCACCTGCTCGACGTTGACGAGCACCCCCTCGATGCGTTCGCTGGCCTGGAGTCGCACCGCCTCCCCACGCGCCTGGGCGAGGAGCTGCGCCAGGGTCGGATCGTGCGAGAGATCGATGGCATACGACGCGAGCACGCGCTCGAGGGGATCCCGCGCGTCGTAGCGCACCGCCTGTACGCGTCCACCGTCGAAGTCTTCGAGCACGAGGCTGCCGAGCAGGTCGTCCATGTGCTCGTGAGCGACGCGCAGTTCGATCTCGGCGTCGCCGGTGACGCTCCCGGCGTGCTCGAAGTAACCGACGCCCGTGGTGAAGAGGACCACGCGCGTGACCGGGAGATCGGCGAGGGCCGGCTCCGGAGGCGCGCCCTGAGCGACGACGAGCGTCTGGAACCACACGACGCACAGGAGCGCGAGGAGTTGCGGAAGCGTTCGGGAGCGATTCATGCGCAGAGCCTACGGCACTCCCGCGCACGGAGGTATGAGGGGTCGTGCAGCGGCGCGCTCAGGCCGCGGCGGGTGCGGGCAGACCGGCGTCGTCGAGCATGGCGCGTAAGGTGGCGATCTCGCTCCCGACGGCGTCGACGAGGGAGGCCGTCGCGTCCTCGGTCGCGGGTCGTGGCGTGACCTTCCAGGTGGCGGCGAGCGTCCCCGCCCAATCGGCGAGTAACGCCGCCCCGTGCACCGAACCCGTCACCGCCACGTGACGCTCGACCAGTGCCCGATAGAGCTGCTCGTCGGCGCCCACCGCGAGCCGCTCGGGTACCACCATGCCGGGGTTGAGACGCTCCGGCAATAGCGCGTCCGGATCCCACACGAAGGCGACGCCCCCCGACATGCCCGCCCCGAAGTTGCGCCCCGTCGAGCCGAGCACTACGGCCACGCCGCCGGTCATGTACTCGCAGCCGTGGTCGCCGCAGCCCTCGACCACGGCGCGAGCACCGGAGTTTCGAACGCAGAGTCGCTCGCCGGCGACACCGGAGGCGAAGAGGCTGCCCCCCGTGGCGCCATAGAGCACGGTGTTCCCGACCACGGCACTCGGACGCCCCACGGGGCCGTTCGGTGGCAGCGCCACCACGATCTCGCCACCAGACATCCCTTTGCCGACGTAGTCCTGCCCCTCACCGACGAGCACGAGCTGCATGCCTCGCACCGTGAACGCGCCGAAGCTCTGCCCTGCCGAACCGCGGAAGCGGTAGCGGATCGACCCCGGGGCGAGGCCGGCGTCGCCGTGCGCCCGCGCGACTTCGCCCGCCACGCGCGCACCGAGCGAGCGGTCGCGGTTGCCGATCGCGTACCCGCGCTTGACGCGTGCGCCGTCGTGGATCGCCGCGTGGGCATCCCGCACGAGCTGCTCGTCGAGCGGTTCGTTCTCCGGGCGGTCGTTGCGTGTGTGGCGCGATCGCCGCGGCACGAGTCCGGTCGGGTCGGGGTCGCGCAGCACGGCCGAGAGATCGAGCGTCACGCCCTTGGGGAGCGCCACGTCGCGCGGCGTGAGGAGGTCGACGCGTCCGACGACGTCGTCGAGCGTGCGGACGCCGAGCTCCGCCAGGATCATGCGCACCTGTTGGGCGACGTACGTCATGAAGCGCACCACGTGCTCGGGCTCGCCGGCGTACTTCGCGCGCAGGTCCGGCCGCTGTGTGGCGATGCCCACCGGGCAGCTGTTGAGGTGGCACTGGCGGATCATGGCGCAGCCGGTGGCGACGAGCGCCGCCGTCCCGAAGCCGAACGCTTCGGCGCCGAGCATGGCGGCGACCACCACGTCGCGCCCGGTCTTGAGGCCGCCGTCGACGCGCAGCGTCACGCGCTCGCGCAGTGCGTTCTGTACGAGCACCTGCTGTGTCTCGGCGAGTCCGAGCTCCCACGGCACGCCCGCGTGCTTCACACTCGAGAGCGGCGACGCCCCCGTGCCCCCGTCGTGCCCCGAGATCTGGATGTTGTCGGCGTATCCCTTGGCGACGCCGGCCGCGATCGTGCCCACGCCCGCCGTGGCGACGAGCTTCACGCCGATGCGCGCCCGGGCGTTCACGCGCTTGAGGTCGTAGATGAGCTGCGAGAGGTCCTCGATGGAGTAGATGTCGTGGTGCGGAGGGGGCGAGATCAGCGTCACCCCCGGGACGCTGCGGCGGATGCGGGCGATATCGGCGTCCACCTTGTGCCCCGGGATCTGCCCCCCCTCGCCCGGCTTCGAACCCTGCGCCATCTTGATCTCGATCTCCTGGGCGGAGACGAGGTATTCGGCGGTGACGCCGAAGCGGCCCGAGGCGACCTGCTTGATCGCACTGTTGCCCCAGTCGCCGGCGGCCGGGTACCACCCTCCGGCACCGAGTTCGCTCATGTCGCGCTCGTAGGGGCGATAGCGCTGCGGATCCTCGCCCCCCTCCCCGGAGTTGCTCTTGCCACCGAGTCGGTTCATCGCTACGGCGAGCGTCTCGTGCGTCTCGCGCGAGACTGAGCCGTGGCTCATCGCCTGCGTCGAGAAGCGAGTCACGATCGATTCGACCCCCTCGACGTCGTCGAGGGCGATCGGTGTCCCGGTCTTGAAGGTCAGGAGATCGCGCAGCGTGCACGGCGAGCGGTCGTCGACGAGCCGTGCGTACTCCGCGTACGCCTCGGGGCTCGCGGTCCGCACCGCCTTGTGGAGCGCCTTGAAGACGAGCGGATTGAGTGCGTGGTACTCGCCGGCCTTGCGAAAGCGGTAGATGCCGCGGTCCTGCAGTACCGGGTCTTCGCCGAACGCCTCGGCGTGCTGCCGCAGGACGTCGATGGCGAACGCGTCGAGTCCGGCGCCCCCCACGCGGCTCGGTGTGCCGGTGAAGTAGCGGTCGATCACGCCTTGCGCCACGCCGAGGGCCTCGAAGATCTGCGCGCCGCGATAGCTCGAGATCGCCGAGATCCCCATCTTCGACATGATCTTGAGGATCCCCTTCTCGAGCGCCGCGACGTAGTTCGTGGCCGCCCGTTCGGGCGTGATCCCCTCCGGGGCGTGTTTCGCGTGCAGTGGCGCATCGCGAGCGGTCGCGAGCGCCAGGTAGGGGTGGACGAGCGCGACGCCGTACCCCACCAGGCAGGCGACGTGGTGGTCCTCACGCGGCTCGCCCGTGTCGCATACGAGCGCCGTCCGCGTCCTGCGTCCCACGCGTAGGAGGCGCTGGTGTACGGCTGAGGCGGCGAGGAGCATCGGAATCGGCGCCCACTGCGTATCGACGTCGCGATCGCTGAGCACGATGATGCCGTGCCCCTCTTCGACGGCGCGCTCAGCGGCGTCGCAGAGCGCCTCGAGGGCGTGCTCGAGCCCATCGGACCCTGCGCGCACGGCGAAGCGCGCCGGCACGACGATGGGCGAGAAGGCCGTCTGCTGCATCAGCCAGGCGAACTGCGCCTCGTCGATCACGGGCGACTCGAAGCGCACCACGCGCGCCGACAGCGCCTCCTCCTCGAGGAGGGGCCCCCGGGGACCGATCACCGTCTGGAGCGACATCACCAGGCGCTCGCGCAGTGGGTCGATGGGGGGATTGGTGACCTGGGCGAAGCGCTGCTTGAAGTACCGATAGAGGGGCTGCGGTTGCTCCGACAGGACGGCGAGCGGCGTGTCGTCGCCCATCGAACCGACTGGGATCGCACCGTCGAACGCCATGGGCTCGAAGATCCGGTCGTAGTCCTCGGTCGAGTACCCGAAGGCAGCCTGCATCCGCGTGAGAGCGTCGCGTGGCCAGCCGCGGGCGCTGATCGGATCGGTCTCCAGCTCGCCGGGGGTGACGAGATTCGCCCCGACCCAGGAGCGGTAGGGGGCGCGAGCGGCGAGGCCCCGCTTGACGTCGTCGTTGCGCAACACACGGCCGCGGAGCGTGTCGACCGCGAGGACCGTCCCGGGACCGAGCCGCCCCTTCTCCACCACGCGCTCGTCGAGCGGCACCATGCCGGCCTCCGAACCGACCACCACCAGGCCACGCTCGCTGATCCAGTAGCGCTGCGGACGGAGGCCGTTCCGATCGAGCCCGGCGATCGCGTAGCGGCCGTCGGAGAGGGCGAGCGCCGCCGGACCGTCCCACGGCTCCATGAGCGTCGCGTGATACTGGTAGAACGCCTCGAGGTCGGGATCGACGCCGTCGCGACCCTCGTACGCCTCGGGCACGAGCATGTGCAGGGCGTGCATCGGATCGCGCCCCGCCATCACCAGCAGCTCGAAGGCGTTGTCGAGCACGGCGGAATCCGACCCCCCCGGCTGGACCACGGGCAGCAGATCACCCACGTCGTCACCGAAGACCGAGCTCGTGAGCACCGGCTCGCGCGAGCGCATGAAGTTGACGTTCCCCTGCAGCGTGTTGATCTCACCGTTGTGCGCCAGGAACCGGAAGGGCTGCGCGAGCGACCAGCGCGGCGCCGTGTTGGTGCTGTAGCGCTGGTGGAAGACCGCGAGTTGCGTCGCGTAGTCGGGATCGGCGAGATCGCGATAGAAGACGCTGAGTTGGTCAGCGACCATCAGCCCCTTGTAGACGATCGTGCGGCTCGAGAACGACGGAATGTACGAACGCCCCATTCCGGCCGCGAGCAAGGCGCGTTCGATGCGCTTCCGGGTGAGGTAGAGCAGCCGCTCGAAGGCGACGTCGTCGATGCCCGGCGGGCGACCGAGGAGGACCTGGCGCAGGATGGGGCGGCGGGCGCGGGCGTGATCACCGAGCGCGCCGTCGTCGAGGGGCGGGTCGCGCCACATGAGCCGACGGAGCGGGCTCGCATCGATGACGCGATCGATCAGGTCGTACATCTCGTCGAAGGGGGCGGCGTTGTCGACGAAGAAGACCCCTACGGCGAGGTCGTCGTCACGTTCGAGCCCGATCCCCTCCGCGAGGAGTTCGCGCCGGAACAGGGTGTAGGGGAGCTGCGTGAGCACGCCCGCGCCATCGCCGGTGCGGCCGTCGGCGGATACGGCGCCGCGGTGCGCGAGGTTCTCGAGCGCGGTGAGCGCGTGATCGAGCACGGTGCGGCTCGGCGGTCCGTCGACGCTGGCGATGAAGCCGACGCCGCAGGCGTCTCGCTCGTGGGGCCACGCGAGGGTCCCGAAATCGGAACGATGATCCATGCGATCCCCTCCCGTGGGTCGAGGTGACGAGGGTCGAACGGCGTCCGCTCGCGGCGGGGCGGCGCCGTACGGTAGCGATGCACACGTGGACGACCAGTCGCTGCATTCGGGCGAACGTCGATTCGCTCGCGGCGCTCGCACAGGCGCTGGTGCGGCGGTCGTAGCGACGAGTCTAGCAGCGGCGGGCGTGACGTGTCAACGCGCGCCCTCGCTGAGAGGTCGTGCAGGACGGCATAACACGGATTCGACGCAGATGCGTCACCGTCGCTTCGAGTGGCGAGACGCCCGCCTCGGGCACGGACCGAAGGCCGGGGGCGTGCATCACCTTCGAGCCGTAGGCATCACGTCCGTCGGTGCACCCACCGCGTCGACGTCGTGAGCGCCCCCGGCCGGCGGGACGCCGTCGGCGTGGAGTTTCGAGTCGATCGCGTCGAGCAGCGCCTGGTAGGAGGCGTCGATGATGTTCTCCTGGGCCCCGACCGTCCCCCAGATCCGCCGCCCGTCCGTGGTTTCGACGACCACCCTGACGATGCTGGCGGTGCCGCTATCGGGCCCGCCGAGCACGCGCACCTTGTAATCGGTGAGGCGGAGCTCGGCGAGCGTCGGGTAGAAGCCCTCGAGCGCCTTGCGCAGCGCCCGGTCGAGCGCGTTGACCGGTCCGTCACCGTCGGCGGCGGTGTGCTCGAAGGCGTCGCCGACCTGCACCCGCACGCTCGCCTCGCACCGCGGTGCCACGTCGCCGTCGCGCTTGTCGATCACCACGGTGTAGCCGTGGAGGGTGAAGAACGGCCGGTGCTCGCCGCGTGCCTTGCGCGCCACGAGCTGGAACGACGCCTCGGCCCCCTCGAACGCGAAGCCGAGATGCTCGAGTTCCTTGAGTCGGCCGACGAGTTCACCGGCGCCCTCCGCGAGTCCGCCGTCGCCGAGCTCCGTCGCCTTCGCGACGACGTTCGCGCGCCCCGACAGGTCGGAGAGCAGCACGCGCCGCACGTTGCCGACCGTTTCGGGCGGGACGTGCTCGTAGGTCTCGGGGCGCTTGTTCACGGCCGAGACGTGGATCCCGCCCTTGTGTGCGAACGCGGCCTCACCGACGTAGGGCGTGCGCGGGTTCGACACGAGGTTGGCACGATCGTCGACGAATCGCGACAGCGCCGTGAGCGCCGTGAGCGCCTGGGGCTGCACCGCACCGAGCTTGAGCACCAGCGTGCCGAGCACGGTGAGCAGATCGGCGTTGCCGCACCGCTCGCCGTAGCCGCCGATCGTCCCCTGCACGTGCCGCGCCCCCGCCTCGATGCCGGCGAGCGCATTGGCGACGGCGAGACCGGCATCGTTGTGCGTGTGTACACCGACGATCACGTCCCAGCGCGTGCGCGTCTCGCGCACGCCGGCCGCGATCTGCGCCGGGAGCGCGCCACCGTTGGTGTCGCAGAGCACGAGCCGTTCGGCGCCGCCGCGCGCAGCCGCCGCGAGCGTCTCCAGCGCGTACTCGGCGTCGGCACGCCAGCCGTCGAAGAAGTGCTCGGCGTCGTAGATCACGCGCACCCCCTGCTCCCGGCAGTAGGCGACCGACTCCTCGATCATCCGCAGGTTCTCGTCGAGGCTCGCGCCGAGCGCCTCGATCACGTGCAGCGTCCATGACTTGCCGAAGAGCGTGACCACGGGTGTGCGCGCTCGCAGCAACGCCAGCAGATTGCCGTCGTCCTCGGGGGGTATCCCCTTTCTTCGCGTGCTCCCGAAGGAGGCTAGGGTGGCGCGTTCGAGCGGAACGTCGATCATCCGCTCGAAGAAGGCGACGTCGCGCGGATTCGACCCCGGCCAGCCCCCCTCGATCAGATCGATTCCGAAGGAGTCGAGCCGCCGCGCGATCGCGACCTTGTCGTCGCTCGTGAACGAGACCCCCTGCCCCTGCGTACCGTCGCGCAAGGTGGTGTCGTAGAGCTCCACGGTGACGCCTCGCAGCGGGGCGTCCGTCGCGCCGGCGCCATGGGCACCCGCGGGCACCTCGTTCACGGCGTGGCGACGCCCGCCGCGCTCGCCCGGCCGACGCCGGCGGCGAGCTTGTTGAGGACGTCGACGTAGGCCTTGGCCGACGCCTCGACCACGTCGGTGGAGAGACCCCGCCCGTGCACGGAGCGCCCCTCACTGCTGACGCGCACCGTGACCTCCCCGAGCGCATCCTTGCCGCTCCCCACCGAGCGGATCTCGTAGCCCTCGAGCGTGAGCGGCACCTGCGCGATCCGCTCGAGCGCCTTGTAGACGGCGTCGACGGGACCATCGCCGGTGGCTGCCTCCTCGTAGGTCCCGGTGTCGGTGGTGAGCTTGACCGTCGCCATGGGGGTCATCGCGGTGCCGGACTGGAACTGGACGGACTCGAGGAGGTACGTCTGCGGCACGCGGGCGGTCTCGACGTCGACGAGCGCGCGGATGTCGTCGCTCGTCACCGTCTGCTTCCGATCACAGAGCGACTTGAACTGCGTGAAGAGCGCGTTGAACTCGTCGTCGCCGAGCTCTTCGTACCCCATCTCGACGAGCGTCTTGCGGAAGGCGCGGCGCCCCGAGTGCTTCCCCATCACGAGCACGCCGGCGTCGCGTCCGACCGTCTCCGCCGACATGATCTCGTACGTCTCCACGGCCTTGATCACACCGTCCTGATGGATGCCAGACTCGTGCGCGAAGGCGTTGTCGCCGACCACGGCCTTGTTCGGTGGCACCATGGTGCCGGTCATCATGCTGACCATGCGGGAGGTCCGGTAGAGCTCGCGCGTGGCGATCTGCGTGGTGTGCCCCCAGAAGTCCTTGCGCGTCTCGAGTGCCATCACCACCTCCTCGAGCGAGGCGTTGCCGGCACGTTCGCCGATGCCGTTGATGGTGCACTCGACCTGGGTGGCGCCGGCGCCGACGGCGGCGAGCGAGTTCGCGACCGCCAGCCCGAGATCATCGTGGCAGTGCGTGCTCACGTGCACGCCCTCGGCGCCGGGGACGCCCTCTCGGATGGCGCGCACGAGGGTGCCGTACTCCTCGGGCATGCCGTAGCCGACCGTGTCGGGGATGTTGATGGTGGTCGCCCCCGCCGTCACCGCGGCGGTGTAGAGCCGGATGAGGAAGCCGAGATCCGCGCGCGTGCAGTCCTGCGCCGAGAACTCGACGTCGTCGGTGTACTGGCGTGCGAGCGTCACGTTGACGGCGGTCGCCTCGAGGACCTCCGCCTCCGTCTTGCGGAGCATGTGCTCGAGGTGGATGGGCGACCCGGACGTGAAGACGTGGATCCGTCCGGCACCGGCGTGCTCGATCGACTCCGCGGCACGCTCCACGTCGGCTCGCGCGGTGCGAGCGAGCGCGCAGATGACCGGCCCCTGCACCTCGCGCGCGATCCGACTCACGGCCTCGAAGTCACCCTGGCTGGTGATCGGGAAGCCCGCTTCGATGATGTCGACGTTCAGGCGGGCGAGTTGCTTGGCGATCTCGATCTTCTGCGCGGTGTTGAGCGCGACGCCGGGCGTCTGCTCGCCGTCGCGGAGGGTGGTGTCGAAGATGCGGACGTGCGCCATGGTGGTACCTCCATGGGGGTCGTACCTGGGGGAGTGCGGGGGGTCGTGCTGCGGGCAGGGCTCAGCGGGTGCCCGCTAGTCGCCGACCCCTGCCGACGCGCAGGCTCACGCCTTCTTCCCCTGCGCGATGAACGGCATCATCTTGCGGAGCTTCGCCCCGACGTCGGCGACGAGCGACTCGCTCGTGGCGCGCCGCTGCGAGCGGAGTCGGGGCTGACCGACCTGGTGCTCGAGCAAGAACTCGCGCGCGAAGGAACCCGTCTGGATGTCGCGGAGGATCGCGCGCATCTCCTCGCGCGTCTCGTCCGTCACCATTCGCGGACCGGTCACGTAGTCACCGTATTCGGCGGTGTTGGAGATCGAGTGGCGCATCTTCTCGAAGCCCCCCTCGTAGATCAGGTCGACGATGAGCTTCATCTCGTGCACGCACTCGAAGTAGGCGATCTCGGGCTGGTACCCGGCCTCCACGAGCGTCTCGAAGCCGGCCTCCATGAGCGCGGTCACGCCACCGCACAGGACCGCCTGCTCCCCGAAGAGATCGGTCTCGGTCTCCTCCTCGAAGGTGGTGACGAGCACACCGCCGCGCGTGCCGCCGATCGCTTTGGCGTAGGCGAGGCCGCGCTGCGTGGCGGTGCCGCTCGGATCCTGGTGGACGGCGAGGAGGCACGGAACGCCGCCCCCCTCGAGGTAGGTGCGGCGGACGAGATGACCGGGGCCCTTGGGGGCGACCATGAAGACGTCGACGTCGGCGGGCGCCTGCACCTGGTGGAAGTGGACGTTGAAGCCGTGCGCGAACAGCAGCGCGTTGCCCGCTTCGAGTCCGGGCGCGATCTGCTCGCGGTAGATGGCCCCCTGCACCTCGTCGGGGAGCAGCACCATCACGAGGTCGCCCTCCCGGGCGGCGTCGGCGACCTCCACCACACGCAGTCCCTGCGCCTCGGCCTCGGTCCACGACGACGATCCCCGCCGGAGGCCGACGACCACGTCGAGTCCCGACTCCTTGGCGTTCAGCGCGTGCGCGTGCCCTTGCGAGCCGTAGCCGATGACCGCGATCGTCTTGCCGGCGAGGTGTTCGAGGTTGGCGTCGTCGTCGTAGTAGATGGTGGCCATGATCTCCTTGGGGGTGCGCTTCAGGCGGCGCGTGACGTGGTGCTGGTGACGTCGGTGGGGCGGAGGGATGCGGAGCGCGTCAGGGCGACGCGGCCCGTGCGGATCAATTCGAGGATGCCGAACTCGCGCATCTGGTCGATGAAGGCGTTCGACTTCCCCTCGTCGCCCGTGACCTCGAAGACGAGCGCGTTGCGGTCGACGTCGATGATGCGGGCACGGAAGTCCTGGGCGATCTGGCGGATCTCGACGCGGTCTTCGGGCGTGCGCACCGCGACCTTGATGAGCATGAGCTCGCGGTCGACGGACGGCCCTTCGCTGTGGTCGGTGACCTTGAGCACGTCGATCAACTTCTGCAGCTGCTTCTGGAGCTGCTCGATCGTGCCCTGCTCGCCGCTGATGACGAAGCTCGTGCGGCTGAGGCCGGGCGTCTCGGATTGCGCGACCGAGAGCGACTCGATGTTGTACCCACGGCGCGCGAAGAGTCCCGAGATGCGCGAGAGCACGCCCGGCCGATCGCGCACCGTGACGGAGAGGACGTGCCTGCGCACGCCTCCCTCGCCGGCCGTACCCTGTGCTTTCATACGCCCACCTTCTCGGCGACGCCGTCGCCCTCGTCGGGCTCCTGGTCGCCGATGACCATCTCGTCGATGCCGGCGCCCGCCGGGATCATGGGGAAGACCTTCTCGGATTCGTAGACCACGAAGTTGATCAGCACCGGCTTCTTCTTGGCGATCGCTTCGGGGATGATGCGCGCGGCGGTCTCGCGATCGAAGACGTTGTGCCCTTCGATCCCATACGCCTCCGCGAGTTTGGCGAAGTCGGGGTTGGAGTCGGCCAGGTAGACCTCGGAGTAGCGCTCGGCATGGAACATCTCCTGCCACTGGCGGACCATGCCGAGCATGCCGTTGTTGCAGATCGCGATCACGATCGGGAGCTGGTGCTTGTAGATCGTCGCCAGCTCCTGGATGTTCATCTGGATCGAGCCGTCGCCAGCGACGCAGACGACCGTCTCGCCCGGGCGGGCGAACGAGGCGCCGATCGCGGCGGGGAGTCCGAACCCCATCGTGCCGAGCCCGCCGGAGCTGATCCACGTGCGGGGCCTCGAGGTCGGGAAGAGGCGCGCGGCGAACATCTGGTGCTGCCCCACCTCGGTGGTCACCACGCAGTCCCCGGCCGTCGCGCGTTCGAGCATCTGGATGACCTCTTGCGACACGAGCGGCTTGTCGGTCTTGAAGCGCTCTGGGTACATATCGCGCCAGGTCCGGAGCTGCTGCCACCAGTCGTCGAGCTCGAGCCGACCGAGCAGTTCGGTGAGCCGGGGCAGCACGTCGCGCAGGTCACCGACCACCGGCACGTGCGCTTTGACGAGCTTCGAGATCTCGGCGGGGTCGACGTCGATGTGCACGATGGTGGCGTTGGGGGCGAAGCGGCTGATCTTCCCCGTCACACGATCGTCGAAGCGCAGCCCGGCGCCCACGATCAGGTCGCAGTGGGTGATCGCCCGGTTCGCCGTGACGGTGCCGTGCATCCCGGGCATCCCCAGCGCCTGCCCGGCCCCGGCGGGATAGGCGCCGATCCCCATGAGCGTGGTGATCACCGGGATGCCGGTCGCCTCGGCGAAGGCCATCACCTCGTCGGCTGCGACCTGGCCTCCCCCACCGACCATCAACACGGGGCGTTGCGCCGCCGCGATCGCTTCGGCGGCGCGCTTGATCTGCCGCGCGTGGCCGACGACGGTCGGCCGGTAGCCGGGGAGGTCGATCTCGACGTCGAACGTGCCCGTGAACTCCATCATCTGGATGTCCTTGGGGATGTCGACGAGCACCGGCCCCGGACGACCCGTGCGGGCTATGTGGAAGGCCTCGGCGATCACGCGCGGGATGTCGTCGACGTGTTGGACGAGGTAGTTGTGCTTCGTCACCGGCAACGTGATGCCGGTGACGTCGGCCTCCTGGAACGCGTCGGTACCGATGAGCGCGGAGGGGACGTTGCCGGTGATCGCGACCATGGCCGACGAGTCCATGTGCGCGGTGGCGAGGCCCGTCACGAGGTTCGTTGCACCGGGGCCGCTCGTGGCGAAGCAGACCCCCACACGTCCGCTGGCACGGTAGTAGGCGTCGGCGGCGTGTGCGCCCGCCTGCTCGTGCCGTACCAGCACGTGCTTGATGGGTGAGTCGTAGAGCGCGTCGTAGACGGGCATGATGGCGCCACCCGGGTGGCCGAACACGATGGTGACCCCTTGGCGTTCGAGCGCCTTCAGGACGGCGGCTGCTCCGTTCATGCGTTCCTCCAGATGATCCGTGTGGTGCAGGTCGTGCCGATGGTGCGATCGACGCAATGGAAAGACCCCGTCAGGTCCGGGACCGTGACGGGGTCTTTCCAGGGCGTCGGCCGTGAAAACGGTGAACCGACGCCTACCCCTTGGATCGACGTAGGACGTGGGACTCGTAGCTGGGGCGTGAGCGGTTCACTGGCGCGGAGTATACGGGGTGCTATCGTGCCTGTCAACCGGGCGAAAGCGCATCCGCGCCGTCCCCATCGAATCTCGTGGAGTCTCGTGCCTCGGAGGTCGCCCCATCGAAACGCTGCGCGTCTCCGCTGTATCGAGACCGAACGCCGTCGCTGGCGCCATCGCCGCCCTCTTACGGCAGGAGGGGTCGGTGGAGGTCCAGGCGATCGGGCCGCACGCAGTCAACCAGGCAGTGAAGGCGCTCGCCGTGGCGCGCGCCTATCTCCTCGACGATGCCCTCGATCTCACCGCCGCGCCGAGTTTCGTGAAGCTCGAGCTCCACGACGAGGAACGGACCGCCGTCCGTTTCGACGTGCGGGCGGTCACCACCGCAGCGGCCGTCGTGTCGAAGCGCGTCGCCGACGGGCACGACACCGAGCCGCCCGTCAGGTAATCTGGGAAGACCGACGTCTCCTCAGCCGAGACTCATCGAATCTGCGTACCTTGGACTCAAGTCGGCGCGCTCGCGGAGCGCGGCACCGTAGCGCTGCGCACGAGCGAGAGCGCGACCACCAGGAGGAACGAACGACCATGCTGATCACCTACTACCTATTGGGCGGCGTCGCACTGCTCGGTTCGCTCGCCGTTCAGGGCTGGCTCCGAAGCACCTACGGCACCTGGAGCAAGCGACCGAACACCGCCGGTATCACCGGCGCCGAAGTGGCCACGGCGATCCTCGAAGCCAACGGCCTCTCGAACGACGTTCGCGTCGAGATGGTCAAGGGTGACCTGACCGACCACTACGACCCGGCGAAGAAGGTCGTGCGCCTCTCCGAGGCGAACTACCGTCAGCCCAGCGTCGCCGGGATGGCCGTCGCTGCCCACGAGGTCGGGCACGCGCTGCAGCACGCCACCGCCTACGCACCCTTGCGCTGGCGGAGCGCCGTGCTTCCCGTGGCGCAGATCGGCTCCCAGTGGGGACCGATGCTCGCGGTCTTCGGGGTCATGCTCGGCGCCACCGGCCTGCTCCAGGTCGGTATCTGGCTCTTCGCCGGCGCAGTGGTCTTCCAGCTCATCACGTTGCCGGTCGAGTTCGACGCCTCGAAGCGCGCGCACGCGCAGTTGGCGAACCTCGGCCTCGTCACCGAGCAGGACGCCGGCGGCGCCCGCGCGGTGCTCAATGCCGCTGCGATGACGTACGTGGCGGCTGCCGCGACCGCGATCATGTATCTCGTCTACTTCATCATGGCGAGCCGCCGCTGAACGACGACGATCCGGTGAAGCGTGCCCCGCGCGTCCCGCGGGCACGCCCGGCGCGCGCGGGAGAACGGAGTCGCCGCCAGCAGGTCGTTGGCGGCGACGTCGTGTCGGGGCCGGACGCGCACGAGGAGCGCCCCTTCGACGCCCGGGTGGTGGTGCTCCACGTGCTCGCACGCGTGCGCGGTGGTGAGCGCCTCGCGCCGACCCTCCGGAGCGAACTCGCCCGGATCGCCGAGCGACACGACCGCGCCTACGTGACCGATGTCGCCTACGGTGTCCTGCGCTGGGAGATCGCCCTCGACGCGGCGCTCCGTCCCCGTCTCGACGCCCCCGAGCGCCTGCCACCGCGCGTGCGCGACGTGCTCCTCGCCGGGACCTACGAACGGCTGGTGCGCGCGACCCCCGACCACGCTGCGGTGCACGCGTGGGTCGACGTCGTGAAGCGCGGACCGGAGCGCGAGCAGGGTCTGGCCGGGCTCGTCAACGCCGTCTTGCGGCGCGTCGAGCTCGGCCCCGTGAATGGAGACGAGGCGCTGGCCCTGCCGGGCTGGCTCGCCGACGAATTCCGGGCGCTCCTCGGCGCCGAGCACGCGACGAGCGCCGCCCGCGGCATGCTCGAGAGCGAGCCCCTCTGGTTGAGCGTACTCGGGCGCGAGGCCACCGCACTGCTCGAGGCCGACGGTGCGCGCGTGCTCGCGGGACCAGTGCCCGGGAGCATCGCCGTTCGAGCCCCGATCCCGCTGCCGACGCTCGCGGCGTACCGCCAGGGCCTCGTCCAAGCCCAGAACCCCGCGTCGCTCGCCGTGGTGCACGCCTGCGCCGTGAGGCGCGACGAGCGCGTCCTCGACCTCTGCGGCGGGAACGCGATCAAGGCGGCCGGCCTCGCCGCTCGCGGCGCCCGCGTCACCTCGGTCGAGCTCGACGCCGCCATCTCGGAGGCCGGCCGGCGCAATCTCGAACGGCTCGGCCTCCAGGTCGAGCACGTGGTCGCCGACCTCCGCCACACTCCCGACCTCCCGCCGGCGCCGATCGTGCTCCTCGACGCGCCGTGTAGCGGTACCGGCACACTCCGCGGTCACCCCGAGATCAAGGCCCGCGTCACACCCGCCGCGATCGAATCGCTCGCACGTCTCCAGGCGCGCTTGCTCGACACCGCCGCGGCGCTGACCGAGGTAGGCGGGAAGCTCGTCTACGCCGTCTGCGCCCTCACCACGGCGGAAGGACCGCACCAGATCGACGCCTTCCTACGTCGCCATCCCGACTTCGTCGCCGAGACGCCCACGCTCCCGCTCGAGACGCACCCGGCCGGCGCCGGACGCGTGATCCTGCCGACCGAGGGCCTCGACGGCTTCTTCGTCGCCTCGCTCCGCCGATCGGCCTGAGCGAGCGCCCGGCACGGGCGAGCGCCCGGCACGGGCGAGCGCCCGGCACGAGCGAGCGCCCGGCACGAGCGAGCGCCGAGCGCGTGCGCTAATCTGCGCGCCATGGCCGAACCCTGGCAGCAGCTCTCCGAACGCGTCTGGCTCGTCCCGGGCGCCGTCAACTCGGCCGTCGTGCACGGACCCGATGGCGCCGTGGTCGTCGACACGGGCGCCCATGAGGACGCCGGCAAGCGCATCCTCCGCGGCCTCCGCGAACGCGGCTGGCCCCTCGCCGCGATCGTCGTCAGCCACGCGCACGCCGACCACTTCGGCGGGAACGCGGCCATCTTGCGGCGGGAGCGCGTCGAAGTGCTCGCACCGCCGGTCGAGGCGGAGCTGATGCGAGCACCCGTGCTCGAGCCCCACTACCTCTTCCACGGCGCCGTGCCCCCGCCGGAACTCACCGGCCGCTGGCTCCAGGCGGAGCCCTCCCCCGTCGACCGCGTGATCGACGCGGGCAGGCTCTCGCTCGCGGGCCTCGAGTTCCAGCTCGTCGACGTCTCCGGACACTCGCACCGGCAGCTCGCGCTGGCCGTCGACGACGTCTTCCTCGCCGCCGACGGCGTCTTCGGTCCGGCCGTGATCGAGCGCTACCCCATGCTCTTCACGCACGACGCCAGAGCGCAACGCCTCTCGGCCGAGCGCGTGGTGGAGGCCGCCCAGGAGTATGGGGCCCGCCTCGTGGTGCCCGGACACGGCGAACCCGCCCCCGCGGAGGACCTCGCGCGCGCCACGATCGACGCCATCGATCGTGTTCGCGCGGCGGTCACGGCGGCGGCCGACGGCGTGCTCGGCGCCGTCGTGCTCGCCCGCGTCGCTCGGGCACTCGCGATCACCATGTCCGATCTGCCGCGCTACCACCTGAACCACACCACGGTGATGGCCTACCTCTCGGGATTGCGCGCCGACGGCGCGGTGCGCGCCGAGATCGAAGAGGGGGAGTTGCGATGGTACGCGACGTGAAGTCCACGACGCTCGTGTCGAGGGGCCGCAGGCGTCAGCCACCTTACCGACCGCGCTGCGGTGCCGGTGTTCACTGACGTCATGGATTGGGAACTTCCCGTCATCGCGCTCCGAACGCAAGTCGTCCTTCCACGGACCCTCGAGAACGTCGACGTGGGTCGTCCCAAATCGAAGCGAGCGCTCGAGGAGGCGCAGGCAGCCGACAACCGCGTGCTCCTCGTCGTCCAGCGCGAGCCACGCGTCGACGATCCGACCGGCGAAGAGCTCTACGACGTCGGCACGCTCTGCGTGATCAAACAGGTGATCCGCCTCCCCGACGACACGCTCCAGGTCCTCGTCGAGGGTCGTGATCGCGCCCGCATCGAGTCGTACCTCCCGGGTCCCTCACTCCGCGCTTCCGTGCGCACCATCCCGGAGACCACCGCCGAGCGCCCGCCGGGCGAGGTCGCCGCGGTCGTCGAGCAGGTGAAGAGCGCGTTCGGCGAGTACGCCCAGCAAAACAAGAATCTCCGACTCGACTCCTTCCACCTCGAGAACCTCAAGGGACTCAAGGAGGCAGGCCCCCTCGCGGACGTGGTCGCGAAGTACGCCACGTGGGAGCCCGCCGACAAGCAGGCGGCGCTCGAAGAGCCCGACACGCTCAGGCGGCTCGAGCTCGTTCTCGGCTTCCTCACGCGTGACCTCGAACGCTTCGACACCGAGAAGCAGGTCAGTGCCCGCGTCAAGCAGCAGATGGACGCCAACCAACGCGAGTACTACCTGCGCGAACAGATGAAGGCGATCCAACGCGAACTCGGCTCCGACGACGCCTCCGAAGCCGAGGAGTTACGCGCCAAGGTCGAGGAGAAGCAACTCCCGGAGGCCGCGCGTGAGCGCGCCATCAAGGAGATCGAGCGGCTCGAGAAGATGGCCGGCGGCTCACCCGAAGCGACCGTGGTGCGCACGTACCTCGACGTGCTCCTCGACCTCCCCTGGACCGAGATCGACGACGAGCACCTCGACGTGGCGCACACGGAGCGGGTGCTGAACGAGGACCACCACGCGCTCGAAGAACCCAAGGAGCGCATCCTCGAGTTCCTCGCGGTGCGCCAGCTCACGAGCGGCCGCGAGGGGACCGACTACAAGGCGCCGATCCTCTGCCTCGTCGGGCCCCCCGGCGTCGGGAAGACGTCGCTCGGAAAGTCGATCGCGCGCAGCATGAACCGAGCGTTCGTACGCATGAGCCTCGGCGGCGTACGCGACGAGGCCGAGATCCGCGGCCATCGCCGTACGTACATCGGCTCCCTCCCCGGTCGGATCCTGCAGGGGATGAAGACGGCCGCCAAGGTCAATCCCGTCTTCCTCCTCGACGAGGTCGACAAGATGACGGCGGACTTCCGCGGCGATCCGTCCTCCGCGCTCCTCGAGGTGCTCGATCCGGAGCAGAACGACACCTTCGCCGACCACTACCTCGAGATTCCCTACGACCTCTCGAAGGTCATGTTCATCACCACCGCCAACACGCTCTCGACGATTCCGCGCGCGCTCCTCGACCGCATGGAGGTCATCCAGATCGCGGGCTACACCCTCGACGAGAAGCTCGTGATCGCTCGGCAGTACCGCGTCCCCCGCCAGATCACCGACCACGGCCTCGAGGATCGGCTCTCGATCACCGACGGAGCGATCAAGCGCATCGTCACGGAGTACACCCGCGAAGCCGGCGTCCGCTCCATGGACCGCCTCATCGCGAAGGTCTGCCGCAAGTCGGCGAAGGCCTTCCTCGACGGCGCCTGGGAGGGCGTCCGCGAGGTGGACGGCGACCTCGCGCGTGAGCTCCTGGGCGTCCCCCCCTACCGCGACGAGGCGACGGAGATGCAGCCCCAGGTCGGACTCACGCACGGCCTCGCCTGGACGTCGGTGGGGGGCGTGACGCTCGACGTCGAGGCGGTCGCGATCCCGGGCAAGGGAAAGATCGCCCTCACCGGCCAGCTCGGCGACGTGATGAAGGAGAGCGCGCAAGCGGCGATCGCCTACCTGCGCAAGCACCAGGCGGAGTACGGGCTCGCCGCCGACTTCTACGAGAACCGCGACATCCACGTCCACGTCCTCGAGGGGGCCACGCCCAAGGACGGCCCGTCGGCCGGCATCGCCATCGCGACGGCCGTCGCCTCGGCGCTCACCGGTCGCCCGGTCCGCGGCGACATCGCCATGACGGGCGAGATCACGCTACGCGGGCGGGTCCTGCCGATCGGCGGCGTGAAGGAGAAACTCCTCGCCGCCCACCAGGCGGGGATCAAGCACGTGATCATCCCCGACGGCAACGAGGCCAATCTCGAAGACGTCCCCGATCCGATCCTCGCCGATCTGAAGGTGACGTCGGTCAAGACGTTCAAGGAAGTACTCGACATCATGCTCGACACGGAGGACGCCGCCGTCTACGAACCGCCTCCCAGCGCCGCCGACGTGCCGCCACCGAGGCCGCGGCCCGCACCACCTGCCTGAACCGCTCGACGACCCGATCACGCCCGGTGGACGCCCCTCGCAGGGTGCCACCGGGCGATCGTCCCTCAGAGCGTCGTCTCCTCCGTCGCCGCGAGCCCGCGGTGCTGGATCTCGTGGAGGCGCGCGAAGCGTCCACCACTGGCGATGAGTTCGGCGTACGACCCGACCTCGACCACGCGCCCCCGCTCGACCACGGCGATGTGGTCGGCGTCGCGCACGGTGGCGAGCCGGTGCGCGATCACGATCGACGTCATGCGGCCGTGCACGAGCCGCCCCGACAGCGCCTCTTGCACCAGCGCTTCCGACTCCGAGTCGAGGTGGGCGGTCGCCTCGTCGAGGACGAGCACCTGAGCGCCGCGGAGCAGCGCGCGGGCGATGGCGAGCCGCTGCCGCTGCCCCCCCGACAACTTGACCCCGCGCTCGCCGATCTCGGTCTCGTACGCCTGGGGGAGGTCGAGCACGAACGACTCGGCGTTGGCGAGTTCGACCGCGCGTTCGACCTCGGCGTCGGTGGCGTCTTGGCGGCCGTATCGTACGTTCTCGCGCACGCTTCCCGAGAAGAGCACGGGTTCTTGCGGCACGAGCGCGACGGCGCGGCGGAGCGCGTGGAGATCGAGTTCGCGTAGGTCGACGCCCCCGAGGCGGATCGATCCCACTTGCGGATCGTAGAGGCGTTGCAGGAGCTTGGCGACCGTGCTCTTGCCGCCGCCGGACGCGCCCACGAGTGCCACGGTCGCGCCCGGGGCGACGGTGAGTTCGAAGCCGCTGAGCGCGTCGCGTTCCGCCTCCGGATATCGGAACGACACGCCCTCGAAGGCGACGTCGGCGTGCGCCGGCACGGGTTGAACGCCACTCGGCTCGCTCGGGAGGTGCTCGAGTTCGTCGAGGCGCTCGAGGGCCGCCACCCCGGCCTGGAGCTGGTTGTTGAAGTTCAGCACGAACACGACCGGGCCCATGAGCTGCGCGAGGTAGAGCAGGAATGCCACCAGCACACCGCTCGTGAGCTCGGGGCCCGGGACGCTCGCGAAGACGTCGCCGAGCGCCCCCGACACCAGGATGCCACCGACCACCAGCAACGCCCCACCGCCGATGCCGCTCGCCAGCCCGATCCCCCCCTGCATGAGTCCGAGGTGGCGACGCCGCTCGAGGCTGATCCGACGGTACGCTCCCGATTCGGCCGCGAAGGCAGCCGCCTCGTAGCGCTCGGCGGTGAAGCCCTTCACGGTCGCGACGTTGCCGATCGCCTCGCTCGCGACCGCAGTGATGTCGCCGACCTTGGCGCGTGTGGCCCGCGCCAGGCGCCGCAACGGCTCCTGGAAGCGCACCGTCACCGCCGCCATCACCCCCACCACGAGCACCGCCACGATCGCCAGAGGCCAGTGCATACCGAAGAGCACGATCATCACGATCACGATGCTGAAGAGCTGACCCACGATTCGTGACGCCGCCGACTGGATCATCGCTTCGAGCGCGTTCACGTCGGCCACGACCCTCGAAACGAGCGAGCCCGATCGTTCGCGCGTGAAGCGTGCCAACGGCAGCGTCAGCAGGTGGGCGTAGGCGCGCCTACGGACGTCGTCGACCACGCGCTGCGTGAAGGCGTACGAGACGTACATCGCGGCGTACTCGAGGCCCTCGCGCACCAGGTAGTACGCGAGTGCCACGAGCGCCACCCAGCCGAACAGGGCGAGGTCGGCGCGCGGGATGGCGACGTCGAGCACGTAGCGCGCGAACTGGGGGGCGATCTGCTGCACTGCCGCGGTGAACGCGATGAGGATCGAGACCGCCACTACCGAGACGCGGTACGGCGCCAACAGCGCCAGCATGCGCGGCAGGGCACGCACCGCCGGAGCGTCGCGCCCATTCGACCCACCCGGGAGGTCGGGGCCCGCGTCGCCGACGGCCATCTTCACGTCGTCGTCCGCACGAGATCGGCGCGTCCGCGCCACGAGGCGTCGCCGACGGACGCCGGAACGACCACCGTTTCGAACGGGCCGAGTGCGAGCGATCTGCCGCCGACGACGAGCTCGGCCTCGCCAGCGAGCACGGTCCACGCTTCGAGGGACCGCTCGTCGACACGCCACGCCTGCACCTCGGGCACCGCTCCGCCGACGGACCAGCGCTCGAGCGCGAAGCTCTCCGTCCGAGCGAGCAGCGTTCTCCCCGGCGCCAGGAGGCGGGGCACGGGAGCAGGCCGGTCGCCGGGAGCGAGGCGAGCCACCGCCAGCGCTCGATCGAGGTGCAGCGTGCGCGGCCGACCGTCGGCGCCGACGCGACCGTGGTCGTAGAGCCGGTAGGTGAGATCGCTCGCTTGCTGGATCTCGAAGAGCAGCACCCCTGCACCGACCGCGTGCACCACCCCGGCTTCGTTGACCACCACGTCACCCGGAGCGACCGGGAGGTGCCGGAGCAACGAGAGCAGGTCTCCGCCCGGAGCCGAGCGCCGAACCTCCTCGGCCGAGACGGCGCGGTCCCACCCCCACAGGACGCTCGCGCCGGGCTCCGCCGAGAGGATCAGCCAAGCCTCGTCCTTCCCCAGATGACCGCTCGCAGCCTCCTCGCGGAGCGCGTACGCGTCATCGGGGTGGACCTGCACCGAGAGGGGTTCGGCGGCGTCGAGCAGCTTCAGGAGCAGCGGCAGGCGGTCGCCGTAGCGCGCGGCCGGAGCGGTGCCCACGAAGGGCGCGCCGAAGCGATTCGCCAGCGACTCGAGCGTTGCGCCGCGCGCCGGCCCGTCGGCGACGACGGAGTCGGGCCCAGCGAGCCACGCCTCCCCTACCGGCGCGCCGGGGGCGCGCTCGAGACCGAGGAGGCTCGCCAGGCGCTCGCCCCCCCAGGGGCGTTCGACCAAGCGGGGGCGCGTGTGGTGGGGTGTGCGGGTGATGTCGGTGGTCATGGCAGGGGGCGCGGGGTCTCGGCGGAGTCGGCACACACCCGGCGGTGACGTCGAGCGACGTAGGATGGACCGAGTCGATGACCGAAGCGCTGTCGCACTTTATCAACGATGCCGGCTTGTTCGCTCCGCTCTACTACGTGTTGTCGTTCGTGGTGACGGCATTGCTCCCGTTCATCCCGACGCCGCTCGTGGGCGCGTTGGGCGGTGCGGCGTTCGGCGTGGTACCCGCGATTCTCTACGGCATCGTCGGTATGGGGCTCGGCGCCTTCGTGGCCCTCAACCTGTCACGGCGCATCGGCCGACCGATCATCCTGAAGCTGGTGACGCCGAAGGTGTGGGCGGAGTGGGAGTCGCTGCTCGGGATCCGAAGCGTGTTCGTGTGGGGCGTCATCTTCTTCATCCTGAACGTCGACTTCGCCGTCGTCGCGGCGGGGCTCTCAGGTGTCCCGCTCGTGCCGCTGTGGATCGCGGCCATGGTGGCGCGGCTCCCGTGGCTGGTCGCCAGCGCCTGGTTCGGCGACCTGGTGTTCGTCTCCGACACCGTGATGCTGCTTGCGCTGGTCGTGATGCTCGGCATGATCGTGGTGCTGGCGAAGCTCCGCCCCCTCGTGCACCGCCAGCTCGTGCGCTGGGCGGACCGTAGCGATGGGCGCGCGGCCGCGGCGGAACGCGGCGAAGACACGGCGCGGCGCGGCTCCCGGCACGACCGCGAGGAGCGGCGGGTCGAGGAGCGACGCGCCGGCCGGCCGTCTTTCGAGCCCACCGCCGCCCCGGAGGCCACGCCTGCGAGAGAGGTGCCCGCTGCTTCGCCCGGCGACGCCCCCTCGAACGCGGCGACGCCCGCGCCCGAACGGCCGCCGCGGCACCGCTCACGTGGTGGCGTGTAGCGTCCCGTCCACGAGCCGGAGTCTCCGATCGGCATCGGCGACGAGTCCTTCATCGTGCGTCACGATCACGATCGCGCTCCCGCGCTCACGAGCCAGCGCGCGTAGGAGCGCGTAGACCGCGATCGCGCTCGCACGGTCGAGGCTCCCGGTCGGTTCGTCGGCGAGCAGTACGGCGGGCCGCAGCACCATCGCCCGCGCGACCGCCACACGCTGCCGCTCGCCGCCCGAGAGTGCGTGCAGGGGCGCATCGACCCGCTCCCCGAGCCCCATGGCGACGAGCAGGTCGCGCCCCTCGCGCGACACGTCTCGACCTCGTATTCGAGCCGGCAGGGTCACGTTCTCGAGCGCGTCGAGCTCCGCGAGGAGGTAGTGGTGCTGGAAGACGAGCCCGACGTGCTCCGCACGGCGCCGCGCGATGTCGGGGAGGGTGTGTGTAACGCGCCCCCCCGACCAGAGCACCTCGCCGTCGTCGGGCGTGTCGAGTGCCGCGAAGAGGTGGAGGAGCGTGCTCTTGCCCGAACCCGAGGGACCGAGGATCGCGACCACTTCGCCTGCCTCGATCCGGAGGTCGACGCCGCGCAGGACGTCGACGCGCCCACGGCCCGTCGTGTAGCCGCGTCGAACGCGGAGGCTTTCGAGAACGGCTGACACAGAGGGTAGTATACGGACACGTCTCTGCCCGGCAATCGGGCTTTGACGGAGGAGGATCGATGTCCGAAACGAGCCTCGGCCCCAGCCTTCGCGCCTTCTTGTCGACGGTGCCGCTGTTCCACAACGCGCCGGAACGCGCCCTCGACGTCGCGTCGAGCGTGGTGCGCAGCCGCCGTTTCGATCCGCACACTGTCCTCTTCCAGGAGGGCGATACCGGCGACGCCCTCTATCTGCTCGCCTCTGGGCTCGTGAAGTTGTCGAAGATCGATCTCGGCGGACACGAGAAGACGCTGGCGCTCCTGCAGCCGCCCGAGTTCTTCGGCGAGATGGCCCTCCTCGGCCACGCGACGCGCAGCGCGACGGCGATGACGCTGGCACCCGTCGAAGCGCACCTGCTCTTCCAGGACGACTTCAAACGGCTGCTGGCGGAGTATCCGGCGGTCAGCCTCAACCTCACCACCACGCTCGCCAATCGCTTGCGCGGCATGGACGACGAGGCTCAGATCCTCTCCTACAAGGACGCGCAGGGGCGCGTCGCCTACGTGCTCCTGCGGCTCTACCGGAGTGGCGTGGTCGATCTCGATGGGCCGCACGCGCTCGTCCGCCTCACGCACCAGGATCTGGCGAACCTCGCCGGCACCTCACGCGAGACCGTGACGCGCGCCCTCAAGGCGCTCGAGGGGCAGGGCGTCATCAAGACCCACCCCAAGCAAGTCTCCATCACCGATCCCGAAGGGCTCGAAGAGGTCCTGCACGGCATCCGCTGACGATGCAGTCGACGATGCACGGCGCCTGGGCCCTCAACGGTCGTTGACCGCCTGCGGGGGTTCCGCGGGCACGACCTCCTCCGCGCCGAGGTCGAACGGGACGATCTCCGCGTGGTCGATCGCGCGCTGGGTGCCGATCACGCTCTGGATCACGACCGCGTGCGTCACGACGATGAGTCGTTCGAATGCGACGTAGCGCATCAGCACCCGCAGCACCCGCTCGCGCACCTCGTCGATCGTCTCCCATGGTTCGCCGACGCTCGGTCCCGGCCCGAGCTTGACGGTGGCTCGCCGGAGGAGTTCGCTATCGATCTCGCCCAAGGGATCCTTCTGCGGCAACCACTCGTGGAGGTCGTACTCCACGTAGAGCGGCTTGTTCAGCGCGCGCGAGAGGAGCGCCGCGGACTCGAGTGCGCGGGCATAGGAGCTGCACACGATGGCGTCCGCCTCCTGGAGGCGGAAGTCTCGGGCGATGGTGTCGATCTGCAGGCGACCGAGCGGCGAGAGCGGCGCGAACGAGGTGGCCCAGCCGCGGACCCCGCGGGACTGCACCACGTCGTAGTCGGTCTCACCATGTCGGACGAAGTAGACCCTCACGGCTGCAGTCCTCACAGGGCAGGAGACGTCTGATGCGTCAGTGGCCCGATGTGTTCCACGCTAGCAGGGCGCATGGGGTCGAGCTGTCGAAGGTTTCACTCACCCCGAGAGACTGCGTCCCAGAGCGGTCTCACGGAAGGCGGCGTGGCACTCTCCGCGACCGGTAGACTGGGTCGTGTCGATCCTTCGTGTGCGCCACTCGCGGCCGGTCGCGTCGTGCTGAGCCTGTACCGCTCGACGGTCCTGAACGTCTCCGGGTTCCCCCCCGTCGCACGCGCCGTCCGCCGCTACGGCTTCCGTCTCGGTGCTCGCCGCTTCGTTGCGGGTCACGACGTCGAAGAGGCGCTCCCGGCCCTCCGCGAGCTCGAGGGCGCGGGGCGAACCGTAATCGTCGACGTGCTCGGTGAGTACGTGTCGGACGTCGAGCGGGCCCGGGCGATGGCGGTGGACGTCGCCGCCACCATCGACGCGCTCCACGCCGCAGGCATCCCTCCGGTCGTCAGCCTGAAGCCCACGCAGCTCGCGCTCGCGCTCGACACGCGGGTCGCGAGCGACCTCGCAATCGATCTCGCGCGACGCGCCGAGGGGCACGGCGGGCGCATCGCGCTCGACATGGAGGACGTTCGCTACGTCGACGGCACGCTCGACCTGCTGCGCGCGCTCTGGGACGCAGGGCTCACGCGCTCCTCAGGCGTGCTCCAGGCGTACCTCCACCGCACGCCCGACGACCTCGAGGCCCTCCTCGAGGCCACCCCGGACGTCTCGAGCATGGAGCTCAGGATCGTGAAGGGGGCGTATCACGAGTCGCCAGACGTGGCGTTCCACGACGTTCCGACGATTCGCCGTGCCTACGTCGCACTCGCCGAGCGGGCGTGGCGAGCGGGGGCGAAGGTCAACGTCGCCACGCACGACGACGGGATCATCACCGAACTCGCGGCCTACGCACGCGGCGCCGGCCTCGGCCCGGAGCGTATCGAGTTCCAACTGCTCTACGGCATGAAGCCGAAGCTGCAGGCCGACCTCGTCCAGGCCGGCCACAGCGTTCGTATCTACGTACCCGTCGGTCGAGATTGGTACGGCTACTTCAGCCGGCGCCTCGCCGAACGCCCCGCCAACCTGGCGCTGGTCCTCCGGGGCCTCGTCCGCTAGAGCCTCGTCCGCCGAGAAGAAGGAGTCACCATGGCTTTCGAGCCCTACCGCAACGAACCGTTCACCGATTTCGCCGACCCCGCCGCCGCCGCTGCCTACCGCGACGCGCTCGAGGAGGTTCGCGGGCGACTCGGTCGCCGGTGGCCGCTCGTGATCGGCGGCGAGCGTGTCGAGACGGGCCGCTGGCTGCAGTCGTTCGACCCGTGCGATCCGACCGTGGTCGTCGGCGAAGTCGCGATGGCCGGCCCCGACGAGATCGAGCGCGCCATGACCGCGGCGACGGCTGCGTACACGACCTGGTCGCGCTGGCCGATGCTCTCGCGAGCCCGGGCGCTCGTTCGCCTCGCCGCGATCATGCGCCGCCGCAAACTCGAATTCTGCGCCTGGGAGACGTTCGAGGCGGCCAAGAACTGGCGCGAGGCCGACGCCGACGTCGCCGAAGCGATCGACTTCCTGGAGTACTACGCACGCGAGTCCCTCGCCCTGGCCGCGCCGCTCCGGACGCACGCGTGGCCGGGCGAGGAGAACATCACCACCTTGCAGCCGCTGGGCGTGGGGGTGGTGATCCCCCCGTGGAACTTCCTCCTCGCGATCCTCGTCGGCACCGTGGCCGCGCCGCTCGTCGTGGGCAACACCATCGTCGTGAAGCCGTCGCCGGCGACGCCGGTGATCGCGGGCCTGTTCATGGAGTGCGTCGAGGAGGCCGGTCTGCCTGCGGGGGTGATCAATCTCCTCACCGGCGCCGACGAAGACCTCGGCGACGCGCTCGTCGACGACCCGCGCACGCGCTTCATCAACTTCACGGGGTCCATACCCACGGGCACGCGAATCCACGAGCGCGCCGCCAAGATCCAGCCCGGGCAGCGTTTCGTGAAGCGCACCATGCTCGAGATGGGCGGCAAGGACGCGCTCATCGTCGACGAGACGGCCGACCTCGAACTCGCTGCCGAGAGCGTGGTGGGGTCGGCCTTCTCCTTCAACGGCCAGAAGTGCTCGGCGCTCTCGCGCCTGATCGTGGTCGACGACGTGCACGACGACCTCATGGAACGCGTCCTGACACGCGCTCGCACGCTCACGATCGGACGCGCGACCGAGAACGCCGACGTCACGGCCGTGATCACCGAGCGGCAATTCGACCGCATCGGCGCCTATCTCGAGGCGGCGCCGAGCCAGGGCCGCGTGGTGCTCGGCGGCTCCCCGGCGAAGGGTGCCGGCGCCGGCTGGTTCATCGAGCCGACGATCGTCGACGACGTCCCCGCCGACGCCCCCATCGCATGCGAGGAGGTGTTCGGGCCCGTTCTCGCCGTGATTCGCGCTCGCGACTTCGAGCATGCGGTCGAGATCTTCAACTCCGTCGATTATGGGCTCACTGGCGGCCTCATCAGCCGGTCGCGCGACCGGATCGAGCGCGCTCGCACCGAACTCCAGGCAGGCAATCTCTACGTGAACCGGAAGATCACGGGCGCGCTCGTCGGCGTCCAACCCTTCGGCGGCTTCAAGCTCTCGGGCACGAACAGCAAAGCCGGTGGACCCGACTACCTTCGGCTCTTCATGGAAGCGAAAACCGTGACGGAGCGCTTCTGACACCGCGACGCTGCGCGGCGACACGCGCGCTTCGTTCCGTTCAACGCGCCTCGATCTCGATCCAGAGGTGCAGCACGTCGGCGTCGACCACCCCCGTGCAGCGCACACCCCAGCGGAGCGTGGCACCCGCCGCGCTCCGCGAGAGGGCGAAGGTGTCGTAGCGGATCACGCCCTCGTCGTCGATGCGGCTCGCGGTGCGATCTCCGAAGAGGACGGTCTCGGGAGAGCGCATCTGCTCGAGCATCGCCTCCTGGCAGCCAGCCACGAAGTCCTCGGCCGAGAGTCGACCGCTCAGCGCGTAGCGCGTGCTCGCCCAATCGAGCACCTCGTCGCGAGGGGCGTCGGCCCCGGCGACGTACACGTAACCCAGCGCCACGGCTCCCTCCGGCGTCGGCCGCTCGTCGTTCGCGCCGGGAGCGGCGAGCGGGAGGGCGCGAGCATCGGTCACGGGGGCGCGCTCGGAGGCCGGCGCCGTTGCCACGGGTGCTCCCTCGGCGTCGACCGCCACGGACCCCTCACTCCCCTCCGTGTCCTGATCCGTCGCCGCGCCGACGCGCGCCACGAGGCCGCGTTCGCGAAAGAGACGGCGCACCGAATCCCCATCGGGATTTCGCCACGCCAGACCGAACATGCCCATGCCGGTCTTCGGGTTGAGGTACTGGGGATCGGCGCCCGCGTCGAGGAGCACCGCGACGACGTCGGCCGCGTTGTAGCGCGCCGCCAGCAGGAGTGCAGTGTCGCCGGCGTCGTCGGGCGCGTCGACGCGCGCGCCGGCCGCGAGGGAGGCCCGCACCTCGTCGGCGGCGCCGCTCCGTGCGGCGTCGAAGAGGCTCTGGGCCTGCGCGCCGCCCCAGCCCAGGACCAACGCGAGACACGCGGCACCCGCGCGGAGTCGCCACCGCACGGGCCCGGCCTGGTGTCGGTCCGCTTCAGAAGCCTTCGTGATCATGCGCATCTCACCCTCCGACCGGACTCCGCACGGCCTCGAGCGTACCGGCTCGGCGAGGTGGGCGTGTGGAATCGATCGCGTAGGAGCTCGAGAGTCCCAGCGAAGGCGGCCCTGCCGACACCCGCGAGGGTCGCTCCGATGCCGGGGCGGACGTTCGCGGGCGCGACAAGGCCGAGGATGATCCTGACTGATGCTACCTGGGCGAAACGATGAACGCCGGGGCGCCCTTCATCGAGGCACGCCTCCTTCGAGCACGTGAGGCAGCGAGGATTCCTGTCGCTGGCTTGAACGAGAACCGGCGGACGTTCCCGCCGGTTCTCGTGTCCTCGCTACTGAACGTCCTGCGTGAGTGGAGCGATTACTGCCCCGTGCGCGTCACCTTCCAGATGCTGCCGGTTCCCATCTGGTAGACGTAGGGCGGCTTGCCCTGTTGCGTGAGCGCCATATTGATGGTGACGACGCCGTAATCCACGATGTACATCGCGCCGTCGGGGCCGAACCTGACGTTGAATGGGCGCTCGATCCCCATGCCGAAGGGGTCTTGGAGCGACGCAGGCCCCGGCTGCTCGTTGCTGACGAAGGGCTCCAACGCGCCCGTTTCGGGGTCTATTCGCACCACCCGGAAGCCCGCCGGTTCCGGGCCGCGCAAGGGGTTGGTCGGCGGCGTGAGGTCGCCCCACTCCGCCACGAAGACGTGCCCGGCCCAGTCGCCCCAGGATTCAGGGGCCACGTCGAGCATCGACGGCGAGGAGTTGAAGGGATGCCGCCCCAGCACCACCGAGGAGTCGGGCGGGGTAAGACCGCTTGCCTCGTGGTCGATGACGAAATCCAAGTCCTTGCCGAGTTCTTCCTGGCCGAGGAACACCATCGCCTGGTGCTCGTCGGGCACCTCGAACTTCTCGTCGCTCAAGGGCTCGCGGTTGGCGGAGAAGTCCGGGAAGCCGTACCACGTGCCCGCTTCGATCCGCAGCGACACGTCCATTTCGTCCAGGACCGGACGCGCGCCCCGCACGTCGTAGCCATTCTCGCCTGCGTACAGCTCGCCACTTTCAGGGTTCCAGGCCAGACCGATGAGGTTGCGGAAGCCCCAGGCATGGACCTCGAGCGTGCCTTCGGCGTCGTTCGGGTCGAAGGTGAGGATCGCGCCGCCGCACTTCGTGACGCCCGCGATGACCTGCCCAGGTTCGGTGGCCGTCCCGAAGGGAACATACGCACCGGTCATGGTCGTCTCCTCGGGCGCGTTCGGGCGAAAGTCAGGGGTCTGGAAGTTGCGGCCCACCAACGTGATGTCCTCACACGGAACCGTGTGCAAATCGGGGCTCTTCATGATCCACGGCGCCAGGTCTGGCCCCATCACGCCGGAGTTGCCTGCCGGGCCCGTCGCGAGGTACATGCGCCCGTCCGGCCCTACCCGAAGGTCGTTGACCTGGTGTTCGGACTGGCTGTCCATGATGCCGCTCAGAATGGTGGTGACGTCCTCGCCGTCGGCGCTGACCCGCGACACCGCGCCCGAGAGGTCGCTCTTGTCGCGGTGCGTGATGTAGAACGCTCCGTCGTGCCAGACCAACCCGATCACCGCGGCCATGACGTGGGGCGTCAACACCGCCACCACCTCGTTCTGACCTTCCTGTATACGCAGGATGCGCGAATCGGTGATCTGCTCCGGGTTGAGGCCGCCACCCGCTTCGGCGACGTACATGGTGCCGTCGTCGTCCCAAGTGAGGCCGGTGGGGTAGGTGAGTCCTTCGGTGACGAGCTCGATGTGATAGCCCTCCGGCAGCACGAAGACGCCATCCGAGGCCGGCATCGCAGCCTGAGCGAGTGCTGCCGACGCAACGAGCATGAGCAGGAACGTGAAGATCACGAGCGCAAGTTTGTTCATACGACCCCCAGATCGAATGGTGTTTTGCAGCGATGCCAATGGCGGTGGTGTGCCAGAAATCTCTCCCTCCCCAGGTGGACTCCGGACGCTGCGGAGCGAGCTTCCCGAGTGCTCGGTCCACACTGGTTTTCGAGTCCTGCGCCGTGGAGCAGCCCTCAGCCTAGGGATTGCGTCCAATTGCACTTGGTAACCTGTCACGTCTCGCGGGCCAGACTCAGGTTTTGCCGTGAGCGTGCCCAGGCGTCCCTGCGTAGCACTTTGTCGGCGTGGCCGCCATAAGGGAGAGACCCCGCGGAGGCGGGGTCTCATGTGGCCGTGCTCGACGGCGATTCTCTGGAGCCAATGGTCAGATTTGAACTGACGACCTGCCGATTACGAATCGGCTGCTCTACCGCTGAGCTACATTGGCCGACCGGTGGCGTCGCCACCACTTCTCGTGGTACCGCGCGAGGCGCCTCTGGGCGCCTCGCGAAGTGGTGGCCTGGGGCAGATTTGAACTGCCGACACCACGATTTTCAGTCGTGTGCTCTACCAACTGAGCTACCAGGCCGGATGGCGGAGCCGACGGGATTCGAACCCGCGACCTTCTGCGTGACAGGCAGATATGCTAACCGCTACACTACGGCTCCGCGCAGCTCCCTCCACACGTCCCAGACGTGTCTCGTGAGCGACGATCACTATACCGATGCCGTTCGGCCCCTGTCAACGACGCCCGACGCAGACGTACGCCGCGATAGCGCCGCATCCAACGCTCGCCGAATGGCGCGCGGGCCGTACCCGAGCTCTTCGTGCTGCGCCGCCGGATCGCCGTGCGGAACGTGGAGGTCGGCGATGCCGAGGCGGGTGAGGCGAGGGGCACGGCCGGCGTCGGCGAGCGCCTCGAGGATGGCCGAGCCGAAACCGCCTGGGAGCGCGTGGTCCTCGACCGTGATCAGCTCCACGCCGGCGTCGGCGAGCTCGAGGAGCATCCCCACATCGAGCGGCTTCACGAACCGCGCGTTCACGACGCCAACGCGCGGGTCGTCGCCGGCCGCCTCGAGCGCGTAGCCGACCGTGGGCCCGAAGCCGAGCACCACCACGTCGCTGCCGGGCCGCAGGAGCTCCCACGACCCCCACGCGATGGTGTCCCAGTCGCCGACGGGGGCGTCCGGGATCGGCGTGACGCCGCCGCGCGGCCAGCGCACGGCGACGGGCCCGCCGCGCTCGAGCGCCCCCTTCAGCATCGCGCGGAGCTCCCGTACGTCGCGCGGCATCGCCAGCGAGAGGTTCGGGACCGTGCGCAGATAGGCGACGTCGTAGACCCCTTGGTGCGTCATACCGTCGCCGCCCACGAGACCCGCGCGGTCGATGGCGAACACGACGTCGAGGCCCTCTATGGCGACGTCGTGGATGACCTGGTCGTAGCCGCGCTGGAGGAAGGTGCTGTAGATCGCGACGATCGGCTTCTCGCCCCGGAGCGCGAGCCCGGCCGCCGTCGTGACCGCGACGTCCTCGGCGATGCCGACGTCGACGTAGCGCGTCGGGTGGGCACGGCTGTAGCCGACGAGCCCGGATCCCTCGCGCATGGCGGGCGTGATCACCCAGACGCGGTCGTCGACCGACGCGAGATCGGTGGCCGCCGCGCCGAACGCGTCGGACCAGCCGTACCCCTTGCCCGCCGCCATGGGGTCATCGCGGTCGAACCGCGAGGCGCCGTGCCAGGTGATCGGATCGGCCTCCGCCACCTCGTACCCCTTCCCCTTGCGCGTCACGATGTGCAGCATCGTCGGACCCTCGAGCTGCCTGATGTGCTCGAGGTAGTAGACGAGCGCCCCCACGTCGTGACCATCCACCGGTCCGACGTAGCGCACGCCCATGGCGTGGAACGGGTTGGCCGAGGCGGGATCGAAGAAGCGGCGTGCCGCCTTCTTGGCGCGGCTGCCGACGTCGGCGAGCGGCCGCCAGAGGTCGTTCAGCGCCTCCTTGCCGTGCCGCTCTGCCCTCTGGAACCAGGGCTGCACCTGGAGCTGGCGCATGAAGGTGTTGAGCGCACCGACGTTCTCGCTGATCGACATCTCGTTGTCGTTGAGCACGATGGTCATGCGCGGCTTCACATGGCCGATCTGGTTCAAGGCGGCGAGTGCCATGCCACCGGTGAGCGCGCCGTCGCCGATCACCGCGACCACGTCGTGCGGCGCCGAGCGAGCGTCGCGCGACAGCGCCATGCCGAAGGCTGCCGCCAGGCTGGTGCTGGCATGACCCACGGTGAGCGCGTCGTGCGGCGACTCGCTCGAGGTGGTGAAGCCGGCGAGCCCGCCGGGACGACGGATGGAGCGCATGCGGTCGCGTCGGCCGGTGAGGATCTTGTGCCCGTACGTCTGATGACCGACGTCCCACACGACTCGGTCGCGACTGGTGTCGTAGAGGTGGTGGAGGGCGACGGTCAGCTCCACGGCGCCGAGACTCGACGCGAGGTGCCCGCCCGTTTCGGAGCAGACGTCGATGATCTCGCTGCGTAGCTCGCGCGCGAGCAGCGGCAACTGGTCGCGCCGGAGCCGCATCGCGTCGCCGGGCTCACTGATGTGATCGAGCAACCGCATCCCTACTCCACCGCCCTTCGCTCCCTCGCACGGTAGCAAGGAAGCTCCGTTCGCGATGGTGCGCCTCCCCCCGGTCTCTCGACCCCGCTCTACTGCACCACGTCGCCCGCTCCGAAGTTCGTGTCGACGAGGAACCAATCGTTCTCGTGCCGCACCACGCCGACGTTCGGGGCGAACCACGTGGTGCGGGAGAGCTCCTCGGCGATCGCACCAGCGGTGTCGTATTGGCGAACGGTGCGATCGATCACGAAGACCTCGAAGCTTCGACCTCCGACCGATACCTGGCGCCGATCGACCACCGTGTAGACGTACTCCACCGACCACGACTGGACGCGTAGGTCGGGCGCGGCCGACGGGAAGCGGCCGTTCGCCGTCGTGTCGCCGCGCCAGGTGAGGCCGACGCGAAGTTCGGCGGGCGCCGGATACTCACGCATGGGCGGATCGAAGGTGATCGTGGCACCGGGGCGGATCTGGCGCTTGAGGAAGACGCCGTCGGGGCGGTACTGCCGGTACGTCAGTACGTCCTGCCCGCCACCGACGAGGTGCGAGACGATCCAGATGTCGCCGTCGATGACCGCCGGCCCCTCGATCATCTCGATGTAGCGCACGCCGTCGAGTGTGGACCCGTCGCGGATGTACTCCCAGCGCGCACCGGTCTGCTGTGGGTAGAACGAGATCGGTTCGGCGAGTTGGGTGACCTCGAGTCGCGGCGATTCGCTCGCAGCGGGCGCGCAGGCCGCGAGGACGGCGATGAGCGCCGCCAGGCACGTCGAAGCAATGATCCGTGGCATGGGGAACGATACCGCGCCCGACGCGGCGGCCGATGTGAACGTCCATGCGTCGACGCCTCCGGGCGCTCGGAGCGACGCCCGCCTCAGGCCTTGCGTTCGTCGAGGCGACCGCCGATGTCGCGCCGCACGTGCGCGCCGGCGAAGCCGATCCGGTCGACGGCGGCGTACGCGCGGCGCACGGCGTCGGCGCGATCGCTCCCGAGTGCGCTCACCCCCAGCACGCGCCCGCCGGCACTCACGAGCCGCCCGCGCTCGAGCGCGGTGCCGGCGTGGAACACGAGCACATCCCGTCCGAGGTCGTCGGGCACGTCGAGCGCGATGCCGACGGGGTGAGGCCCCGGATAGCCCGGCGCCGCCATCACCACGCAGGCGGCCGCACCTCCGCGCCAGCGGAGGTCGATGGCGTGCAAGCCCCCCGTGGCGGCGGCGTGCAGCAATTCGTAGAGGTCGGTCTCCAAGAGTGGCAGCACCACCTGTGCCTCGGGGTCGCCGAAGCGGACGTTGTACTCGAGCACCATCGGCCCCCCCGCGGTGAGCATCAGGCCGATGAAGAGCGTCCCCACGAACGGCGCGCCCTCGGCGCGCACGCCCGCGAGCGTCGGCTCCACGATGCGCCGCATCACGTCGGCCACGCCATCTTCATCGAGCAGATCGACGGGCGCAATCGTACCCATGCCGCCGGTCATCGGCCCGACGTCGCCGTCGAAGGCCTGTTTGTGGTCCTGCGCCAGCCGCAGGGGCAGCGCGGTACGACCATCGCACACCACCAGGAGACTCACCTCCTGCCCGACCAGGAAGCCTTCGACCACCACCTCGTCGTGCCCGGCGTCGAAAGCCGCGTCGACGGCGCGCACCGCAGCCGCCACGTCGTGCGCGACGTGCACCCCCTTCCCCCCCGCCAGCCCGGAGACCTTGATCACCACGGGAGCGCCGTGCGCCTCCACGTGGGCGCGCGCCACGGCCGCGTGGCGGAAGATCCGGAAGGGGGCGGTCGGCACACCGTGGCGCGCCATGAAGTCCTTGGAATAGGCCTTCGACGCCTCGAGCCGGGCCGCGGCCGCGCTCGGACCGTAGACCGCCAGGCCGAGCGCGGTGCATGCGTCTGCCAGGCCGGCCACGAGCGGGGCCTCGGGGCCGATCACCACGAGGTCGACGCGTTCGCGTACCGCCATGGCCGCCACCGCGTGGACGTCGTCGGGGAGCGCCAGGAGGCGCGCGACCCGGGCGATTCCGGCGTTGCCGGGCGCAGCGAGTACCTCTTCCACGTGCGGGGAGAGCGCCAGGGCCCAGGCGAGCACGTGCTCGCGTCCGCCGCCGCCGATCACCAGCACGCGCGCGCTCAGGGCGAGACCTCGCCGCGCAGCACGAGTCGCACCGCCTCGGGGTAGGCGACGTGCTCCTCCGCCAGGATCCTGCCGGCGAGCGCCGTGGCGTCGTCGCCGGGCTCGAGGCGCACGCGCCGCTGCACGATGGCGCGACCGGTGTCGACGCCAGCGTCGACGAAGTGCACGGTGCAGCCCGATACGCTCACGCCCGCGGCGATCGCCTGCTCGGGCGCGCGGAGCCCGCGAAAGGCGGGGAGGAGGCTCGGGTGCACGTTCAGGAGGCGACCGTGCCAGCGCTCTGCGAACCCGGGCGAGAGCACGCGCATGAAGCCGGCGAGGCAGACCAGGTCGATGGCGTGGAGGCGGAGCAGCTCCTCGGCTCGCTCCTCGAAGCTGGCGCGCTGCCGGCCGAACGGAACGTGCTCGGCCGGCAGGCTCGCCTCGGCCCCTCGCTCGAGCGCCGGCGCCCCATCGCGGTCGCTCACCACCAGCCGGATCGAGGCGAGCGGCTCCTCACCGGTGGACGGGAAGGCTTCGAGGAGCGAGCCGAGATTCGATCCTCGCCCGGACGCGAAGACGGCGAGCCGCGCCTGCCGCCGGATCGGGAAGGGGGGCGCGGATCGTGCGTCCCTCATGAAAGGGCCAGTCGCTCGGGATGCTGGGTGGTCCAGTAGCGCACGAGGCCGGACGTGGTCATGGCGGCGTCGCTGGTCACGAGGTGCCGCGCGACGGTGTCGGCGTCGGCGCCAGCTGCCTCGAGCTCGGCAGTGGCCAGGCGGTCGAGCTCGAGCGCGATGGAGCGCTCGTCGGCGCCGGCCCGGAGGGAGGCGAGTACGGTGTCGGCCCACACCCGGTTGCGGCGACCGACCTCGGCGAGATGATCGAGCGCCCCCGCTACCTCGCCGTAGTGGGTGAGGAGGAGTCGACTCGGGCGGGTCGCCGCGAGCGCCGCGAGCGTCTCGTCCCACGCCTCGAGGTCGACCTCCGGTGGCGGCAGCGCGGGCCGGATCACATCGCTACCCGGCAGCCGGACACCGGCGGCGTCACCGACGAAGAGCGATCCATCGGGCCAGGCGAAGGCAGCGTGATGCCGGGCGTGGCCCGGCGTGGCGTGGACGCGCACGCTGCGGCCACCGAGCTCGAGGTGGTCGCCATCGTCGACGCTCACGAGGCGTTCGCTCGGCACGGGCTCCATGCCGCCCCAGCGAGCCTCGAGCGCATCGCCATAGACGCGTCGAGCACTCGCAAGGAGCCGACCGGGATCGGCGAGGTGGGGTGCGCCGCGCGCGTGCGCGACCACGCGGCAGCCGAAACGCGCCGCGAAGGCGCCGGCAGCGCCCGCGTGGTCGAGGTGGACGTGCGTCACGAGTAGGGTGTCGAGGCCTTCGGGCGCGAAGCCCGCCTCGCGAATGGCCGCGAGCACCCCTTCGAACGTGATCGCCGGTCCCGCCTCGACGAGGTCGAAGCGGCCGGCCCGACCGTCGGCATGGGCGTGCGGCACGAGGTAGACGCCGACCGTCTTCGAGCGCCCGTCGAAGCGGGTGTCGAGTAGCACGACGCCGCCATCGAGTGGCGTGACCGCCGCATCGACGCCGTCGCGCGCGTCAGGCACCGGCGATACCGACGGTCAGGGTCCCGATCGCGTCGATCGTCACCTCGACCACGTCGCCGCGTTGGAGCGGGCCGACGCCGTCGGGGGTTCCGGTGAGCACCACGTCACCCGGTCCGAGCGTCATGAAGCGACTGACGTAGGCGAGCACGTCGGCGACCGGGAAGAGCAGGTCGCTCGTGTGCCCGTCTTGCTTCAGATCGCCGTTCACGCGCGTCTGCACGCGCACGTCCGTCGGGTCGAGGTCGGTCTCGAGCCACGGCCCGATAGGACAGAACCCATCGCTCGACTTGGCGCGGACCCATTGGAGGTCGCGCCGTTGCGCGTCGCGCGCGGTGACGTCGAGGGCGCAGGTGTAGCCGAGGACGTGATCGAGGGCGTCCTCGCGAGCGACGTTTCGCATCTCTCGGGCGATCACCACCGCGAGCTCCCCCTCGTAGTGCAACTCGTTCGTCCACGACGGGTAGTCGACGTCGTCGCCGGGGTCGGCGAGCGTATTGAGGCCCTTCAGGAAGAGCCCGGGCTCGCCCGGCAGGTCGTCGCCGCTGCCGCCCATCTCGATCACGTGTCGGACGTAGTTCTTACCCACGCAGACGATGAGCCGAGGGTCGCACGGCGCGAGCAGGGTGACGTCGGTGAGGTCGACGATCTCACCCGTCGGCCGGCCGAGCATGCCCGAGAGGACGTGGATGCGACCTCCGGAGACCTCGCCCCAGTAGATGCCTTCGACGGTTCGGTAGCGGACGCGTTGCACGCGCCCAGTCTACCGGGACCGCAGCGCGCTTCAGGCGTCGCGACGCCGGCGGAGGAGCTCGTCGAGGCTGGTCCAGCGAGCCATCGCTTCGAGCAGCTCTCGTTCGAGACGCTCGAAGCGCTCACCGACCTCCGCGAGCCGCACGTGGTCGGCGTCAGGATCGGCGGCCGCTTCCTCGACCTCGAGCCGCGCCGCTTCGAGCACCCCCTCGAGGCGCGCCACCTCCCCCTCGGACGCGACCTGGTCGCGCTCGAGGCGCCAAGTGCTGCGTCCATCGCGCCCGTCCGAAGCGTCATCGCCGTCGTCCGCCCGGGATCCGGCGGCGCCCTGGCCTCGCGCCCGACCCGGGGCCACAGCGATGGGCGGCGACGCCTCCCCGCGACGCTCGCGCCGCTTGCGCTCGTAGAACGCCCAGTCCCCCTCGTACTCCTCGAACGTGCCCCCCTCGATCTCCCAGACCCGCGTCGCGAGGCGCGAGAGGAGGCGCCGATCGTGCGACACCACGAGGAGCGTCCCCTCGTAGGCCTCGAGCGCCGCCTCGAGCGCCTCGATCATCTCGAGATCGAGGTGGTTGGTCGGTTCGTCGAGTACGAGGACGTTCGCCTCGCTGAGCGTCAGCTCGAGCAGCGCCAGGCGAGCTCGCTCGCCCCCCGAGAGATCCTTGACCTGCTTGTACTGCGCTTCGAACGGGAACATGAAGCGCCCGAGCAGATCGTGGGCGCGGCGGTCGCCGACGAGCCGGATGAGCGTCTCGACGAGCGTCGCCTCGGGATCGAAGCGCGAGAGCGTCTGGTCGTAGTACGCCACCCGCACGCGCGCGCCCCACTCGATCGAAGCGCGCGGGTCGTCGGAGGGGCGCTCGCCCGTCACGATCCGCAGGAGCGTCGTCTTCCCCGCCCCGTTCGGGCCGACGAGCACCGCTCGGTCGTGCCGCCGTAGCGTGAGCTGCACGTCGCGGAAGAGCGTCTCGCCGTACGACGCCGAGAGGTGGCGTGCGATCAGCGCGATCTCGACGGACGGTGGCGCGGGGAATGCGAAGCGCGTCGTTCCCTCCGGCCCCGCGAGCTCCTCGACCATCTCCGACTCGTAGCGCTCGGCGCGTCGTTCCATCGCCTTGAAGCGGCGGGCGAGTTTCTCGTTCTGCCCGGCCCAGCGCTTCATCTGCAGTGCCGCAGCCTCGAGCCGCGCATGCTCGCGCTCCTGGTTGGCGCGCGTCGCGGCGTCGATCCGCCGCCGCTCGGCGTCGGCTTCGCGATAGGCGGTCGGCGCGAGGGGGCGTACCCGGATCTCGCCGCGAGTGACTTCGGCGGTGCGATCGCAGGCAGCGTCGAGGAAGGCGCGATCGTGCGACACCAGCACCACCGCGCCGGGGTAGGAGCGGAGGAAGCCTTCGAGCCAGGTCCGCATGCGGAGATCGAGGTGGTTGGTGGGCTCGTCGAGGAGCGCGACGTCGGGCTGGGACATCAGCAGCTGCGCGAGGCCGAGGCGCGTGACCTCGCCGCCTGAGAGCGCCATCGCCGGGTCGCCCTCGCGCCCTGCGAAACCGAGCGCATGGAGCACCGCATCGCGACGCGCGCGGCGCACGTACCCGCCGCGCCGCTCGAACACGCCGTGGAGGTCCTCCCAGCGCTCGTAGGTCTCCGGATCGTCGAGCCCGCGCGCCTCGAGGGCGACGAGTTGCCCCTCGAGGGCGTCGAGCTCCGCGAAGGATTCGTCGGCCACCCTGCCGACGGTCGCTCCCGGCTCGAAGGTGGGCGCCTGGTCGAGCACGCCGACGCTCACACCCGGCCGGATGTAGACCGTGCCGCCGTCGGCCACTTCGCTCCGGGCGAGCAGCCGCAGGACCGTCGATTTGCCGGCGCCGTTTCGCCCGATGAGCGCGAGCCGCTCCTCGGGACGGAGCTCGAGGGTGACGCCGTCGAGCACCGTCTGCTCGCCGTACCATTTCTCGACCTGCTGGAGGGACGCCAGGATCACGACTCGCAAGCGTACACCCGGACCGGCGCACTGGGCGTCGATCCGGGTGTGGCCGCTGCGCCGAACGAGCTAGGCGAAGCGGAGGTTGCGCTCGTGCTCGAGATCGAAGGCGTGGAGGAAGCCGAGGTCGGCGAGGAGCTCGATCGAGTCGCCGGCTTGCACTTGCGCGTGCGGATCCACGCGCGCGACGACCGTCTGGTCGCCCCCGACCGAGGCGAGGATGTGCGTCTCGGCGCCGAGCGGCTCGACGACCTCGACCTGGGCCTTGATGATGTTGTCGCCCTCGGGGATCGAAGTAGAACCGCGGAGCCCGAGGTTCTCGGGGCGGATCCCGACGTAGACCTTCTTGCCGCTCTCCGCGACGAGCTTCTGCGAGAGCTCACCGCCCGGCTTGAGGTCGAACTGCGGGCTGGTGATCCTGCCGTTCTGGGCCGTCCCGATCAGGAAGTTCATGGCGGGAGAGCCCATGAATCCAGCCACGAAACGGTTTCGCGGCCGATCGTAGAGATTGATCGGCGTGTCGACCTGCTGGATGAGGCCGTCCTTCATCACCACGATGCGGGTGCCCATCGTCATCGCTTCGACCTGGTCGTGCGTGACGTAGACCGTGGTGACGCCCAGGCGCCGGTGGAGCTTGCTGATCGAGGCGCGCATCTTGACGCGAAGCTTGGCGTCGAGGTTCGACAGCGGCTCGTCCATCAGGAAGACCTTCGGCTCGCGCACGATCGCCCGACCGAGCGCCACGCGCTGCCGCTGACCGCCCGAGAGCTCGCGCGGTCGGCGATCGAGGAGGTGATCGATCTGGAGGAGCTTCGCGGCGTCGCCGACGCGGCGCTCGATATCGGCCTTCGGCGTCTTGCGGAGCCGCAGCCCGAACGACATGTTCTGGTGCACGTTCATGTGCGGATAGAGGGCGTAGTTCTGGAAGACCATGGCGATGTCGCGGTCTTTCGGCGGTACGTCGTTCACGACCCGTTCGCCGATCCGCAACGTGCCTTCGCTGATCTCCTCGAGCCCGGCGATCATCCGTAGCGTGGTGGTCTTGCCGCACCCGGAGGGTCCGACGAACACCATGAACTCCTCGTCTTTGATGTGCAGAGAGAAGTCCTCGACTGCGGTGATGGATCCGAACCGCTTGTAGACGCTCTCCAGGATGACCTCAGCCACGCTCTCTCCTCCTAGGGCCGTGCTCGATGGCAGTGCGTTGATCCCCGCGAGCATAGCACGAGGCGCCCGCCGTGACCAGCCGCCGGGAGCGGCTCCTGGACGGCCGAAGTCACACGCGGAGCCGCGGGCCCCCTACGACGAGGCCGCGCGCCGATGGTGGTCGGCGCGCGGCGGCGTGGTGGAGGCGGCGGGAGTCGAACCCGCGTCCGAGACTCCGTCGAACGGGCGTCTACGCGTGTATCCGTCGATCGATTGTCGGCGCGCGGCAGGCTCGACGGCCGGCGACACCGCGCGCGTACGCGCCTATCGGTTCGGAGCGGGGCGGACGCTAGCACCCCGGCCCTAGCCTACTTCAGGTCGTCAGAACCGGCGAACCGCAGGCGGGGTTTCCGGGTGACGTCGCGGGTATTACGCCGCGAGAGCGTAGTTCTGGTTGCCAGGTAAGTGGCGTTGCAGCTTGATGACGCGGCCAGCTGCGTCCGCGACGCGCAACCTCGTTCTCGGTAAGCCCCGTCGAAACCGTGTCGCCCCCGAAAAGGGTGCTCCGTGCCGTGCCAGGGCGTGCCGATCGTTCACGAGCGTTACCCCACGGGGCTACCTCCCCATGGGCGCCGTAGCATAGCACGCAACGGCGGGCTCGACGTCGTCTGGGGCGTGATATCGTCGCGCCATGCAGAGCGAGAGCGCCGTGCGTATGCAGGGCATCACGAAGCGGTTCCCGCTCGTGCTCGCGAACGACGACGTCGACTTCGACCTTCATTGGGGCGAGATCCACGCGCTCATCGGCGAGAACGGGGCCGGCAAGAGCACGCTCATGAAGGTGCTCTACGGCCTCCAGCAAGCCGACGAGGGCACGATCGCGTTCGACGGCCGCCCCACGCAGATCCGCTCCGCTCGCGACGCGATCGCGCTCGGGATCGGTATGGTCCATCAGCACTTCATGCTCGTCGAACCCCTCACCGTGACCGAGAACCTCGTGCTCGGCTCGGAGCCCCGTCGTGGCGCCGGCATCGACTACCGCCGCGCCCGCCGACGGGCGAAGGAGCTCATCGACCGCTTCCGCTTCGACCTCGATCCCGACGCCCGGATCGACGAGCTCCCGGTCGGCTTGCAGCAACAGGTCGAGATCCTCAAGACGCTCTACCGCGAGGCGCGCGTACTCGTCATGGACGAGCCGACCGCGGTCCTCACCCCGCAGGAGACGCACGGCCTCTTCGAATTCCTGCGCGAGTTCGCGCGCTCCGGGAACGCGGTGGTGTTCATCTCGCACAAGCTCGACGAAGTCATGGCGCTCTGCGACCGAATGAGCGTGATGCGCGACGGTCGCATGATCGGCACGGTGGAGCGCGCAGAGACCGACGTCCGCCACCTGGCCACCATGATGGTCGGCCGCGACGTACTCCTACGCGTGGAGAAGGGCGAGGCGAACACCGGCGACGTACGCCTCGAAGTCGACGACCTGCAGTTGCGCCACGGCGTGAAGCACCACCCGCTCCTCGATCACGTCTCCTTCGAGGTCCGCGCGGGCGAGATCCTCGGCGTGGCCGGAATCGAGGGGAACGGGCAGACGGAGCTCGTCGAGGTCATCACCGGCCTCCGCAGCGCGGACGCCGGCCGCGTCCTCCTCGATGGCGTCGACGTGAGCGCCCTCGACGCGCGTAAGCGCCGCGAGCGCGGCCTCAGTCACGTGCCCGAGGACCGCAACGAGCGCGGGCTCGTGCGCCCCTTCTCGGCTGCCATGAACGCGGTGCTGGGCGACCACCATCGGCCGCCGTTCGCCGGCGCATTCGGCCTCCTCGACCAGGGAGCGATCGAAGCGCACGCACGGCGGCTCACGGAGGAGTACGACGTCCGTCCGCGTGCCACGCACGTGCTCGCCGCGAGCTACTCCGGGGGGAACGCTCAGAAGCTGATCGTGGCGCGCGAGCTCGAGCGGGGGCCGCACGTGCTGATGTTGGCGCAGCCGACGCGCGGCGTCGACATCGGCGCGATCGAATTCATCCACCGGCAGATCGTCCGCGCGCGCGACCTCGGGCTCGCGGTCGTGCTCGTCTCCGCCGACCTGAACGAGATCATGAGCTTGTCGGACCGCATCATCGTGCTGAACGAAGGGCGCGTGATGGGGGAGCTCACGCAGGCGGACGCGACGGCCGAGCGCCTCGGACTGCTGATGTCGGGCGCCGACCTGGGTGACGCGGCCGCGTGACGGGCGCATACCGCTCCCGTCACGCGTCGACCTCGCCCAGGAACCGCCGGAGGTGCGCGGCGAGCTGCACGAACTCGATGAGGAACCCATCGTGCCCGTGCGGCGACGACAGACGAACGTAGCGAGCGTTCGACAGCGACTCGACGAGGCGCCGCTGCTCCGTCTCCGGATAGAGGACGTCGGACGGGATCCCCATCACCAGCGCACGCTGCCGCACCCCAGCGAGTACCTCGTCGAGGCGGCCGCGTCCCTCGGCGACGTCGAAGTCGTCCATCGCTCGCGTGAGCGCGATGTAGGTGTTGGCGTCGAACCGGCGCACCAGCTTCACGCCGTGGTACTCGAGGTAGGAGGCGATCTCGAAGCTCGAGGCGAGGCTCGCGTCGTCACTCGCACGCCGTTCGCGACCGAAACGCGCCTCGAGCGAGTCGAAGGAGCGGTACGAGAGCATCGCGATCGCGCGCGCCAATCCCAGGCCCGTCTCGGGTTGCTCCGTAGCGGCGTAGCGCCCGCCTGCCCAGCGCGGATCGGCCATGATGGCGCGCCGTGCGACCTCGTTGAGGCCGATCGCCCACGCGCTGTGGCGGGCGCCGACAGCGATCGCCACCACCGATCGCACGAGCTCCGGGTGGCGCACGACCCACTCGAGCGCCTGCATGCCCCCCATGCTCCCGCCGATCACCGCCTTGAGCGAGCGTATGCCGAGCGCCCGCACGAGGCGCCGCTGCACCTCGACCACGTCGCGTATCCCGAAGCGTGGGAAGTCCGGACCGTACGGGTGCCCGGTGCTCGGGTCGAGGCTCGTGGGTCCGGTCGTGCCGTAGCACCCGCCGAGCACGTTGGCACAGACCACGAAGTGTCCCTGCGTGTCGATCGCCTTCGCCGGGCCGATGAGCGGATCCCACCACCCGGGCACGTCTTCCCTGCGGTGCCGCCCCGCCGCATGCGCCGAGCCGGTGAGTGCGTGGCAGACCAGCACAGCGTTGCGCCCGGCGGCGTCGATCTCGCCGTAGGTCTCGTATGCCACCGCCACGTGCCGGAGCACGCCGCCTGCCTCGAGGTGCAGCGGATCGTTCGGTGTGGCCACGTCGATCACGTGCGACTCGACCAGTCCCACGCTCCCGTCGCGCCCCTGGTCGCTGCGCGCGAGGAGTGCCGCGTGGTCGCCCCAGGTCTCGTGGACGAGGCGCCGCCCCCCTTCGCCCCCCGTCACGCCGCCCCCGCGAGCGCCTGCACCAGGTCACGCTCCACGTCAGCGACGTCCTCGAGCCCGACCGATAGACGCACCAGACCGGGCGTGACCCCGGCTGCGCGGCGAGCCTCCTCCGAGAGGCCCTGGTGCGTCGTGGTCCAGGGGTGGATGGCGACCGACTTGGCGTCGCCGATGTTGGCGAGATGCGACACGAGGCGGAGGCGGTCGATGAAGGCGTGCGCCCCCGCCACGTCGCCGAGGTCGATCCCGAGCACGGCGCCGAAGCCCCCGCGGAGCACGCGCGAGGCGACGGCGAAGCTCGGGTGCTCCTCGAGGCCGGGGTAGACCACGCCGCGCACGCCGGGGCGACCACGCAGCGAGCGCGCCAGGGTCAGTGCACTCGCACAGCTCCGATCGACGCGGAGCGAGAGCGTCTCGAGCCCCTGGAGGGCGAGGAACGATGCGAACGGCGACAGCGTCGCGCCGATCGTGAAGAGGCCCAGATCGAAGACGCGGCCGGCGAGCGCGGTGGCCCCGAAGCGCTCGAGTGGCGTTCGGCCCTTGGCGTCGGGCACCAGGAGCGCCGGAACACGTCCGGCCGACCAGTCGAAGCGACCGGCGTCGATCATCGCGCCGGCCACCACCGTCCCGTGACCACCGATCCACTTCGTGGCGGAGTGCACCACCACGTCGGCGCCGTGATCGAAGGGGCGGCAGAGGTACCCAGCGCAGCCCCAGGTGTTGTCGACCACGAAGGGTGCACCGGCAGCGTGGGCGGCCTCAGCCACCGCCGCTAGGTCGGGGACGCTCCCGCTCGGGTTGGCGATCGTCTCGACCCAGACGGCGACGGTCGTCTCGTCGGCGGCCGCGCGCACGGCCTCGGCGGTCGGCGCCACCGTGATCAGGCGAACGCCCCACGGCTCGAGCCACTTCCGGAAGAGCGCGTAGGTGCCGCCGAAGACTTCGCTCGACATCACCACCGAAGCCCCTGGCGCGGCCAGCGCCAAGAGCGTGGCGGCACTCGCCGCCTGTCCGGACGCGAGCGCCACGCCGGCTGCTCCCCCCTCGAGCGCCGTGAGTCGCTGCGCCAGCACCTCCGTCGTCGGGTTGTGCATACGCGCGTACTGATTCCCCTCGCGCTCGCCGCCGAAGAGCTCGGCCGCCTCGGCGGCGCTCGAGAAGACGTAGGAACTCGTGGCGTAGATGGGTACGGCGCGAGCACCGGTGGTCGGGTCGGGCGCCGTGCCGGCGTGGATCTGCAGGGTGTCGAAGGCGTCAGACATCGCGGGACCCGCGCTGCGGGCGAGCGCTGGCGGACGTGGGCGTGGTGATTCGGGACATGTCACTCCAAATCTGTCCGGCCAGGTCCCGTCGACCGCTCTCGATGGTGATCGACCGTGCTCGCGCTCTGCACGACGCACTTCAGTGAAGCACGCGCGCCGACGCCCGCGCAACCGCCGCCACCGGTCGGCTCGGCGCGCCCCGGCGCGCCTGATAGCATGCCGTCGGTACCCTCCACACATGACCAGACATCGCCACGTCCCACTCCTCGACCTCGCCTCCGAGCTCGCCCCGCTTCGTGCCGAGCTCGACGCCGCGTGGGCGCGGGTGCTCGATTCGAGCCAGTTCGTCCTCGGCCCCGAGGTCGAGGCGTTCGAGCACGAGGTCGCCCAGGCGCTCGACGTGCGCCACGCGGTGGCGCTCAACTCCGGCACGGATGCACTCCTCATCGCGCTGCGGGCGCTCGGCGTCGGCCCCGGCGACGAGGTGATCACGTCGCCGTTCTCCTTCTTCGCGACGAGCGAGGTGGTGCAGACGCTCGGCGCGACGCCCGTCTTCGTCGACATCGCCGACGACGGCTTCGCCATCGACGCCGACCTCGTCGAGGGCGCGATCACGGCGCGGACGAAGGCGCTGCTCCCCGTCCACCTCTACGGTGCCAGCGCGCCCATGACGCGACTGCTCGGCGTCGCCGCTCGGCACGGCCTCGTCGTGCTCGAGGACGCCGCCCAGGCCTTCGGGGCGCACTACGCGTGTGCCTGCGCCGCCTGTCGCGACACAGGCGCGTGTGCCGGGGGCGGTGGCGCCGACTCCCTCGCGGGCCGCGCTCTCGGCACACTCGGCGACGCGGGCGCCTTCTCCTTCTACCCGACCAAGAACCTCGGCGCCTACGGCGACGGCGGCATGCTCGTCACACCGCGCGACGACGTCGCCGCGGCCGCGCGACGACTCCGCAACCACGGCGGCGTGGGCCGTTATCAGCACGAGTCCACCGGCTACAACTCTCGACTCGACGCCCTGCAGGCGGCGATCCTGCGGGTGAAGCTCCCGCACCTCCCGACATGGGTCCGTGCTCGGCGGCGTCTCGCAGCGCGCTACGACGACCTCCTCGACGGCCTCCCCGGAGTGCGCGCCCCGAAGGCGACGATCGACCACGTCTACCACCAGTACACGGTGCTCGTGGGCGAGGGGCGGCGAGACGGTGTCGCCGAGGCACTCCGCGCCGACGGCGTCGACACGATGGTCTACTACCCCCGCACCCTCGAAACCTACGGTGGGCGCGTTTCGGGCGACCTTCGGCGCGCCCACGCCGCCGCCGCTGGCGTCCTCTCACTGCCGATCCACCCGACGCTCGACGAACGCGATCAGGACCACGTCGTCGCCTCGCTCCGGCGAGCGCTGGGAGTTTGAAGTGGCCCTCCGAGCGTGCGCCCGCCCCTTGCGGCGCGCGCTCGCATGTGGTGTCATGACGTCGCCCCGTCGGACCAGCGCGGTGGCGACCCCCGAACCAGGTCAGATCGGAAGAAGCAGCCTTAAGGGGTGATCGTCAGGTGCCGCTGCCATCTGGCGGGGCACTTTTCGTCACCCCGACCCCTCGCGCCCCGAATCCTCGTGACCCGACCGCTCCTGAGCGTCCCGGTCACGCGAGAGCCGCCGGCCGATCTCCGCCACCCACGAATCCGCTCCCGTCTCGATCATGTCGAGCACGCGCTCGAACGCGGCGTCGGGTGCCCCGTAGGGATCGGGCACTTCGCGCGCGCCCCGCTCGTCGTCGAGGAAGAGGCCGATGCCCGGATGGTCCTCGCCCACCACCCGTTTGGCCAGTCGGAGGTTGGCGCGATCCATCGTCAGGATGAGGTCGAAGTCCCGGTCGGCCTCCTCGAGCGCGCGCGCACGGAGGTCGTCGAACTCGTAGCCTCGCGACTTCGCCGCCCGGCGGGCACGCTCGTCGGGCTCCTGGCCGGCGTGATAGGCGTGCGTTCCCGCGGAGTCGAGCCGCACGAGATCGGCGAGTCCGGCGCGTTCGAGCTTCGTGCGCAGCACACCCTCCGCAGTCGGCGAGCGACAGATGTTCCCCATGCATACGAGCAAGACCGACAGCTCGGGTCGTGTCACGTGACTCCCCCCTCACGCCTTGATCCCGGGCCGCGCCCGATAGATCCGCGTGACGTCCGCGATGCGCTCGACGTTCGACTTGATGTGCTCGATCTCGTTCTGGTCCTTCACGTCGACCCGCACGTGGATACGTGCGCGCGTCGCGCTCTGGACGTCGGCTGCGACGCGCGACGCCGACTTGTTCATCGCCGCGAGCACGTCGAGCACGTCTTTGAGCAAACCGGGGCGGTCGACGCCGATGATCTCGAAGTCGACCGGGAAGACCTCCCCCGCCGGCGTGTCCCACGTGACCTGCACGAGGCGGGCCCGGTCCGCGACCATGAGGTGCTTGACGTTCGGGCAGTCGACACGGTGGACGGTGACGCCGCGCCCACGGGTGATGTAGCCGAGCACGTCGTCGCCGCGAACCGGTGAGCAACACTGCGCCAACTTCGCGGGGGCGTCGAGGCCGTCGACGAAGACACCCGACACGCTCTTCGTCCGCGCGGGCGTGGCCGCCGTCGACGGTTTGGGGGCCCCGACGGACTCCGGCGCGAGTGCATCGACCACGGCTTTGCCCGTGAGGCGTTTCGCCGCGATCGCCAGGAAGACGTCCTCCGCCGAGTCGCTGTGCAGCAAGCTGCGCCCCGCCGCCTCGAGGCGCGCCTTCGTCATCAACGACGAGACCGGGAGGTCACGCCGGCGGAGCGCCCGCTCGAGCGACTTCCGTCCGCTCTCGAGCTGCCCGGCGCGCTCCTGCAGGCGGAAGTAGTGCCGGATCTTCTGCTTCGCCGAGCGTGTGACCGCGATCGACAGCCAGTCGGGTGAGGGGCCGTACTGGTGCGAGCGATTCGTGAGGATCTCGACGCGGTCGCCCGTCCCCAACGCGTACGTGAGGGGCACGATCTCGCCGTTCACACGCGCACCGATGCAGCGGTGCCCGACCTCCGTGTGCACCTGGTAGGCGAAATCGATGGTCGTCGAGCCACGCGGGAGGTTGACGACGTCCCCGGCCGGGGTGAACACCAGCACGCGCTCCGCCAGGAGATCCGACTTGACATGGTCGATGAAGGCCCCGGCCGACTCCTCCGAGGTATCGACGTCGAGCAGCTGCTGCATCCAGGCGAGGCGCTTCTGCACCTCGGCGACGTCGTCGATCCCCTGCTTGTAGGCCCAGTGGGCGGCGACGCCGAACTCGGCCACCTCGTGCATTCCGCGCGTACGGATCTGCACCTCGATCGGCTGGCCCAGCAGTCCGATCACGGTGGTGTGCAGCGACTGATAGCCGTTCGGCTTCGGCACCGCGACGTAGTCCTTGAAGCGACCCGGTATCGGCGTCCAGAGGCTGTGGACGATGCCGAGCGCGCGGTAGCAGAGCGCCTTCTCGCGCTCGTCGACGCTGAGGTCGTAGGGCATCCCTTCGCTCTGTCCATTCGCGCCGTTCGGGTCGATGATCACCCTGATCGCCATGAGGTCGAAGATCTGGTCGAGATGCTTGCCGTCGCGCTGCATCTTCCGATGGATCGAGTAGAGGTGCTTGCTGCGGCCGGCGAGCTCGAAGGCGAGCCCCTCGTTCTCGAGCCGCTTGGCGAGCTGCGTGATCGACTCGCCGACGTAGGTCTCGCGCTCGTTGTGGCGCATGCGAACCTGGCGCTGTAACTGCCGGTAGCGCTCCGTCTCGAGGTAGCTGAACGCGAGGTCTTCGAGCTCGTTCTTGATGTGGTTGATCCCGAGTCGGTGCGCGAGCGGCGCGAAGATCTCGATCGTCTCGCGCGAGATGCGCTCCTGCTTCTCGCTCGGCATGCTGGCGAGCGTGCGCATGTTGTGGAGCCGATCGGCGAGCTTGACGAGGATGATCCGAACGTCGCCCACCATCGCCAACAGCATCTGCCGGAGGTTCTCCGCCTGCTCGTCCTCGTAGACGCGCACGGCGAGCTTGGAGATCTTCGTCTCCCCCTCCACGATTCGGCGCACGGTGCCGCCGAAGCGACCCTCGATCTCGTCGAGCGTCAGGGGTGTGTCTTCGACCGTGTCGTGCAGCAGTCCCGCGACGAGCGCGTCGGCGTCGAGATGCATCTCCGCGAGGAGCGCCGTGACCGCGACGGGGTGGGTGATGTAGGGCTCGCCCGATCGTCGATTCATGCCGCGGTGCGCCGCCTCGGCCACGGCGAAGGCGTCGGCGATGCGCGCCTGCTCGACCGCCGGGAGGTACGCCGTCTTCGCCTGCAGACTGTCGAGGAGGCGTTGCATCTGTGCTGGGGAGTCTAGCACCGCCTCTGCATCGCCCGAGGGTGCGTGAGAGACGTCACTCCCAGCCGCCGGGGAGAGAGTGGACGTGCCCACTGCGCGCGCCGCGTCGCGATCCGAGCCGCGCTCAGGCACGGCGCGCCCTCGCGACGAGCAGCACCACGCCGAGCGATCCGAGCACCACGGTGCCGATCCACGGGCCGACCAAGACCGGCAAAACACCCGTCTGCGCGAGGAGCTGCCCGAAGGTGAGGAGCAGGTACCAGGCGAGCGTCACCACGAGCGACAGCCCGAAGGCGACGCTGCGTGAACGCGCGTAGGTGATCGACAAGGGAATCGCCACCAGGAGCAGGGTCACGTTCGCGAGTGGTTCGGCGAGCTTGCGCTGCAGGAGCGTGGCCGATCGTCGTCGCTCCTGCAGCGTCGATACGGGATCCCGGGCATCGGCGGCGAGGCGCGTGAGCGAGCGCGCGTCCTCGAAGCCACCGCCGCTGAACTGGGTGATGAGCTCCTCGGCCGAGATCGACATGGTGATCTCGAGCGGGGCGTCTGCGTCGAGCGCACGTGCGTCGACCCGCACGAGGCGGCGCAACGTGTCGTCGGCAACGTCGGACGGGGCGTCGAGCGCGCTCAGGTCGAAGCGTTGCGTGCGGTGCCCGAAGAGCACCAGACCGTCGTCGACGAACCGCCCACGCTCGGCCCGGATGATGGTCAGCACGTCACCGTCCCAGCGCTCGACCCGCACGTCGCGCAGCTCGTCGCTCCGGTCGGCGTCCTGGAACGTGAGCCGGAAGTCGTCGATCGGCAGGCTCTGCGAGGCGAGGCGGAAGAGGCCCGAGCGCCCGGCGGTGATCTGCCAGTAGGAGTCGACCACGGCGACGTTCGTGCGCGGGAGCACCCACTCGTTCACCGCGAGCGAAGCGCCGGCAACGACCGCCCCGAGCACGATGAGGACGGCGCTCGCGCGCCCGAGCGGCACCGCGCCCGCCTGGAGCGCGGTGAGTTCGTGGTCCGACGCCAGGCGCCCGAAGGTCAGCAGGACGGCGAGCACGAGCGCGATCGGCGCCACCTGCACGAGCGCCTGCGGCATCTGCAGCAGCAGCCACAGTCCGATCTCCGCCACGGGGGTTCCCACGATCCACTGCAAGCGCCAGATGGTGGCGTTCGTCACGGCGAGGGAGCTGTACAACACGAGCCCGAACAGGAGCGGGGGGATCGCTTCGCGCAGCAGGTAGCGGTCGAGTCGGGCGCCGATGAAACTCACGCAGCAGGCCTCACGAGAGGCATGCTACCAGCGTCTCCCCGCGGTGGAGCGTCACCATCCGAGCTCGGCCAGACTCGGCTCGCGCGCATCGATCGCGAACCCGACGCGCGTGGTGACGCTCCCGTCGGGGTGCGCACGGTAGCCGACGTCGAGCGCGCCACAACAGGTCACCCAACCGAGGAGCAGCCCGTGGCCGACGAGGCGCGGTCCGCCCGTTCCCGTCCACAGCGGCCAGACGTCGAGCGCGAGGTATGGCTGGAGCGTCACGGCGCCCTCGGCGAAGCGGAGCGGCGCCGCTCCGGCGAGCGTCAGCGAGCGCACCCCGGCCCGGATCGGGCCGATGCCGATCTCGGTCGCCACCGACGCCTCCACCGCCCGATCGGGTGTCGCGAGCGACAGCGAGGCGAGCGCGAAGGCGTCGCGTCGGGGACGCGGGTCGAGCGCTCCTGCGGCCTCGACGGTGAGTGCCGCCACCGCGACGAGGCTCGCGGCGCCGAGGTCGCGGACGGTGACGGTGGCGCTCACGCGCAGCCGCTCGAGCCCGACGCGGTGCGCCGCAGGGCGCACGGCGTCGGGTCGCCAGTCGTAGCGCACGTGCACGGACGCCGCCAGGCCCGCGGGGGCATCGATGGCGATGCTGGCGTCGGTGCGGTGCTCCGCGTCGACGCGGTCGATGCGCTCGCTGAACGGCGACTCACCCGCGACGCCGCGCCAGGCGTGTTGGAGATCGACCGCCAGCGCACCGTTCGATAGCCGCCAACGCGGCGCGACTCCGATCCAGCGTTGTGAGACGGCGCTGCCGACGTACCCCGTGGCCCCCGCCTCGACGGCGAGCGACGCGAGACCGGTCGTGAGCGTCCCCGCTCGGGCGCCGAGGCTGGCGGCGACGCGCCCGCGAGCGGCGACCACATCGTCCCCGCCGGCGCCGCGTTGGGCGCTCAAGGCTCCCGTGACCGCCGCCAGGGCGTCGAGTCGCCACGGTGCGTCCCCGACGGAGTGACGCGCATGCTCGGCCTGCAGCGTGAGGGCGGTGTCCTGCAGACGCCCCTCCACCACTCCCCCCTCGTTGCGCTGCGACACGACGAGCGCCACGCCACCACCGAGGTCGACGCGTCGCGCGACGGCGATCGCGAGCGCGCCGTCGCGGGCGCTCACACGCACCGTCGCACCCTCCGACGCGGCGGCGAGCGCTGCACGCCAACGAGGGTCGGCGCGCGCACCGAACGCGACGTCGCCCGAGGCGACGGCGCCGTCGTCGCGCGAGTCGGCGAGCCCCACGACCAAGCCACGCTCGCCCTCGGCGACGATGCCGAGCGTGATCGGCACCACCAGGGCGGCCAGCGACGCCTCGGAGACCTCCAGCCGAGCCGGCATCGGCACTCGCACCTCTTCGATCACGAGGATGCCGTCCTCCACCACGAGGATGCCCGCGGTGACCTCGAGGCTCGCGCTCCCCCCTTCCACGCGGATGGGCGCGGTCGTGGGCGGGCACTCGCAGGTGCTGGCGACGACCCCCTCGACCACGAGGCGGTCGCCGTCGACGAAGGTGCCGAACCGGGCCACGAGGCGAACGGTCGGCGTCACGACCTCCAACGACGAGGCGACCATGACGCCGCGCTCGAGGTCGAGCACCATGCTCGTGGCGCGGCCGACCACGCCGTGGCCGACCAGCGTCACGTCGGCGAGGCGCACCGATTCGGCGTCGATGTCGAGGCGTGCCGCGATCAACCGCCAGCCGGCGGCGTGCACCGTCGCGCCGGCGGCCTCGATACTCACCGCAGCGCTCGCTGCGGCGCGGACGATCATCGACGCTGCCTCGACCCGCACCTCCACGCCACCGAGCTCCAGGCAGACGCCCCCGCCGAACGTGACGAGATCACGAGCACGATCCGTGGCGAGTTCGCTGAAGATGACGCGCCCGATCTGCTCGACGCGGAGTTCCGACGCGCCCGGAACCACCACGCACGCAGCGAACGCGCTCCCAGCGATCGCCACCGCCGCGGTCGCGAGCACGACGAGGGACGGACCGGGGCGTCGTCCGCGACGAACGAACCCGATCACTCCAGCCCGGCCTCGAGACGCTGAGCGACGTCGTCGTCGAGCGTCGTGGAGGCGTCGTACCCGTCGAAGGCACCTTCGGCGTCCTCGAACGGGGTGAGCTGGAGTCGCGTCCCGGGGCTGTCGCTGCGGAGGACCACGGTCCCGTCGTCGAAGCGGTACGGCGCGACCAGCACCAGCCGGCCCGTTGCGGTGTCGGCCCAGATGGCGTCCGCCACGAAGTCCGGCCCTTCACCGACCACGTCGCCTCGGGCTACGGCCCATCCATCTCGGGCGTCGTAGACGATCTCGAAGGCGCGCAACACCTGCCCAGCTCCGTGTTCGAGCACGGCCCCCTCCGTCGCTACCAGCTGGCCTCCGGCGAGATCGACGCGCACGCGGGGCGCCATGAGCACGCCGAAGGGGCCGTCGACGGTCGCGTCGTGCGCCTCGAGCACCTCCCCTTCGGCGTAGCGGAGCCACGGAGCGACGAGCCGGACGCCGGTGCCGCGATCGACCACCTCGCCGCCGTCAGGCAGTTCCGTGAACCCCGTCGCCAGATCGAGTCGCTGGGCGCCGAACGCGGTGACGGTGAGCTCCGCCACCTCGCCCTGAGCGAGCGCGAGCCCCGCGAGCGCCGCCAGTGTGAGCGCCGCGAGGGCGACGGAACGCAAGGCGCCGGGGGTGGGTGGCGTCGGCCGGCAGCGTGGGCGGTGAAGCATCATCCTCCGAGGGTACTCCCCGCTACCACATCGCGCGTGACGGCCGTCGTCGCGGACCTTCACCGCGCGATCACGCCGTGCGCGCGGGGCGGACCACGTACGTGCAGGCACGATCGAAGGGGCGCTCCGCGAGCAGCGCCAGCCCCGCCTCGAGCGGGGTCGACAGGAGCTCGTCGACGACGCTCGCGACGCTCTCGTGCCGCCCGCGATCGAGGTAGGCGCTGCCGACCGTGACGAGCCGCCCCATGGGCGTCTCGCCGCGGAGCGTGAGGCCGGTCGCGAGGGTGCGTTGTGCCCTCGCCCACTCCGCGCGTTCGAGGCCCTCGCGCTGCACGCCCTCGAAGACATCGCGAGCCACGTCGAGCACGCGCTCCACCGAGGCGTCGTCGGTGCTGAGGTAGCCGCCGAACGAACCGAAGCCGTCCGCGTCGTCGTGCCAGAGCGAGGCCTCGTCCGCGAGACCGGGCTCGATCAACGACCAGAAGAGCCGGCTGTTGTCGCTCGCCCCGATTGCCCGTGCGAGCAGCGCCGCAGCGTGGCGACGCTCGTCTCGCCGCCCGACCCCCGGCGCGAGCAGAGCGACGTGCGCGCGGGTGACGTTCGCAGCGCGCTCCTCGAAGCGCCCCGCCGACCACACCACGTCGGGATGGTCGCGCCCCGGGTCGCCCTCGGGCCATCCGAGCGTCTCCTCCTCGAGCTGCCGGAGCGTCGCGTCCCAGTCGTAGGCGCCCGCGAGCACCACCAGCATGCCCCCGCTCCGGTAGCGTCGCTCGTGGAAGGCTCGGACACGATCGGCACCCAGCGCACCGATCGACGCCGTCGTCCCGAGCAGTGCACGCCGGATGGGGTGACCCGCGAAGAACCGCTCGCGCGCACGATCGAACGCGACCGACGCAGGGCGGTCGGCGTCCATCGCGATCTCTTCGAGCACGACGTTGCGTTCCACGTCGACGTCGTCGTCGCGAAGCGACGGTCGCATCATGTCGGTGAGGAGTTCGAGCAGCTCCGGTGCGGCCTCCGGGAGCACCGCACCGTAGTAGGCCGTCAACTCGTCGGAGGTGAATGCGTTGTAGCGGGCTCCGAGGGCGTCGAAGTCGCGGCTCACCTCGAGACTGCCACGACGCGCCGTGCCCTTGAAACAGAGGTGCTCGAGGAAGTGCGAGACACCCTGCTCGTCGTCGCGCTCGTCGCGCCCGCCCGTCTCGACGAGGTAGGCCATCGCTACCGACGCGGCGCGAGGGTTGTACTCCCCCACCACGCGCAGGCCGTTGGGGAGGACCCCTTCGTCGAACCGCAGGCCGCTCACGCGGCACGATCCGAGGCGACGAGCTCGCGGGGTCCGAGCGTGACGACCGTGGGGTGCGGCTCCGGACGCGCCGCGAGCCACTCGTTCACGCGGTCGAGCCCGACCCCCTCGAGGGCATCCATGATCTCCGCGAGCGGCCTCGGCCGACCGACGTGGAGGACGTCGGCAGCGAGGCGACCGGCGCGGGCGCCGCTCGCCTCGTTCTGCATCACCATGTTCGACCGGAGCTGCCTGACGGCGCGAGCGTGCTCCTCGAGGGTGACACCGGCGCCGAGGTGCCGCATCTGCTCGATGAGCACGTCGAGCGTCTCGCCGGCGCGCTCCGGCGTGGTGCCCGCGCGCACGACCGTGTAGGCGTGCCCGCGAACGAGGCGCGTGCTCGCACCGACGCTGTAGGCGAGCCCACGCTTCTCCCGGACCTCGGTGAAGAGCCGCGCGCCCATATTGCCGTCGAGGACGCCCATGGCGATCTGCTGCTCGTACCAGCCGTGGTCCGTGGGTCCGACCGCCCCATCGCAGAGACCGATCTGCACCTGCGCCCCCTCCGCGTGCACGTGTCGCCGGTGGGGCGGCCGCACCTCCGGGGGGGGCGTGGTGGCGGTGCCGCCACGCCAGGCACCGAAGCTCGCCTCGGCGAGCTCGAGCGTCCGCGCGGCGTCGCCGCCACCGGCCACCACGAGCACCGCTCCTTCGGGCCCGACGCGGCGCGCGAGCTCGGCGCGCACCCCCTCGGGCGTCGCGCGCTCGAGGTCGGCTCGCTCGCCGTAGGCGCTGCGAGCGTGGGCGCTCGCGAAGTAGGCGTCGACCAGTGCTTCGCCGAGGCGCTGCGGTGGCGAGTCGTCGATGGCCGCGAGGTCGTGGAGCGCCAGCTGGCGCACGCCTGCGAACTCCTCGTCGCCGAGGCGCGGCCGACGGACCTGGTCGGCGAGGTACCCGAAGACGTCGGCAGCGTCGCGTTCGAGGAACGCAGCCGAGAGCGACATCGTCTCCCGACCGACGCCTCCCCCCCGACGCACGCCGAGGTCGTCGAGGACGCTCGCGTACGCGCGGGCGTCGAGATCGCCCGCACCCCGCTGGAGCCATTCGGTGAGGAGCGCGGCACTCCCGACGCCCCCCTCGGGATCGTTGACGCTGCCGACGGGGAGTTGCAGGGTGAGACTCAGCGTCGGCAGCCACGGCATCGGCTCGACGAGCACGCGTACGCCGTTCGGGAGCGTCGTATCGACGAGTGGTTCCTGGATGGTCACGGGCGAGTGTAGCACCGCCCCGCTGCCGGCTCCGTCACCGACACGTCGTGCTGCACGGCGTGCGTGCGCTCAGTCGTCGCGCGGGGCCAGGTCGCGCCCGGCCAGCTCGCGCACGGCAGCGGCGAGGTCCCCTCGCCTGGCGAGCGCGGTGCCGACGAGGATCGCGTCGGCGACCTCGCGCAGCGGGCCGACGTCGGCAGCGGTGGCGTAGCCGGATTCTGCCACCCAGAGTGCGTCGTGTCCGGAGGCGCGACCGACCGAGATGAGCCGCGGCGCCGTCGCGAGATCGATCTCCAACGTGCGGAGGTCACGGTTGTTCACACCGACGATGTCGGCCCCGGCGAGGGAGGCGAGCGCGAGCTCGTCCTCGTCGTGCACTTCGACGAGCGCGTCGAGTCCGAGCGCCCGGGCGTACAGCAGGTAGGCTCCGAGCGCCTCGCCGAGCACGGCCACGATGAGGAGGACCGCGGCAGCGCCACGCGCGGCCGCCTCGTGCACCTGGAGCGGGTGGACGACGAAGTCCTTGCGTAGGATCGGCAGCCCCACCGCCCCACGGACGGCGTCGATGTGCGCGAGATCGCCGCCGAAATGCCGCGCTTCGGTGAGGACCGAGAGGGCGTCGGCGCCCCCCACCGCGAGCGCGCGCGCCGCTTCGGCGGGATCGAGATCCGCGATCGGACCCTGCGACGGCGACGCGCGCTTGATCTCGGCGATCACGCTGAGGCCGGGCCGGCGGAGCGCCTCGCGGAAGGCACCGACCGCCGGCGGCCAGGCGCTGGACGTCGGTGTCTCGCGGCCGCGGTAGTCGTCGCTGCGCTCGCGCGCGATGCGTCCGAGGACGCCCGGGACGCGACCCAACCGCGCGTCGTCGAGCGGCGCTGGCGCCTCCGGGGGGGTGCCGCCCACGTCAGTACGTGTGGAAGCCATGCACGCCCCCCGCTTCGCCCCATTGCACGTCGACCGCCTCGACCTCGGCGTGGAGGGGACCCTGGCGCAGCCGCGCGAGGAAGTGCTCGAGTTCGTCGCGCGGACCTTCGGCAACCACTTCGACGCGCCCGTCCGCGAGATTCTCGGCGTGCCCCGTGAGCCCACCGTCGAGCGCCTGCGTGCGGACGAATGCGCGAAATCCCACACCTTGGACGAGGCCGCTGATGAGGACCGTGAGACGCGACCTGGACGGCTCGGACATGCGCAGCATGCTACCTCGGGTGGGGCGGGACGGGTGCTACGCTGACAGTTGGCGACGCGTGCGACGTCGGTGGCCGCTGGTGGCCGATGGCACGCCGCGACACCCCCACCCGTCATCTGATGCGTCGACGAATCACTCTCCCCCTCGCCCTCCTCACCCTCGTGGTGGTAGTGGCCATCGTGCTCCCCGGAACCCCGGCCGTACGCGGCGCCGTGGTCCACCGTGTGCAGGATGCCGTCGGCGCGAGCGGATACGACGTCTCCGTCGACGCGACGAGCGGCAATCTCTGGCGCGGCATCACGCTGCACGGCGTGCGCGCCGTGGGACCGGGCGTCGACGCCGACGCCGAGCGGATCCGCGTGCGCTACTTCCTCCCACCGCTGCTCGCCGGTGAGCTCCCCGTCGTGCTCGACGTCCACGGGCTCGACGGCCACGTCGACGTGGCCGAACTCACCGAGGAGTTGGCAACGGCGTCTCCCACCGCCTCGCCGCCGCCGATCCGAATCCGTGTGCAGGACGTACGCGTCTCCCGCTCGCGCCTCGCCCTTGCGGGCGTCCCCTTCACACTCCCCGACGTCGCAGTGGAGGCCGTGCAGATCGCCACGACGGGCGACGGCCTCACGGCGGGGCTCGATCTCGTCAGCGACGAAGGGCACGCGCAGATCGTCGTCCGGACACGTCTCGGATCCGACCGGATCGAGGTCGACGTGCTCGAGGCGGACGCCGCGATCGGCCGCCACTGGTGGGACGGCGTGCGTGCCGGCACCGTGCGTGGGCTCGTGACGATCGACGGGGGCGTGGTCACCGGCGATCTCGAGGTCGAGGGGGGCGCGGTTCGTGCGCTCGGCGTCGATGTCGTCGACGTGGCTGGGCCCGTTCGTTGGCGCGGCACCGACATCGAGGCCGACCTCACGGGCGCCGCGCTCGGCGGCAGGGTCGTTGCCACGGGCAGCGTCGACGTCCTCGCGCGCCACTGGCAGGCGCGCGGCACGGCCGACGCCGACCTCGAGGAGGTGGCGGTGGCGCTGTGGGCCCTCGGCGCCCCGGGCGGCGCCCCACCGGCCGAGGGACGCGTGGGCGCGAGCGTGCGAGCCGAGGGGTGGGTACAGGCGCACGTCGAGGTCGACGCGGTCGCAGACGGGCAGCTGCTCGGCGCCGATCTCGACGCCGTCGAAGCGCACGTGGTCTGGGATAGTCTCGACGGTCTCGCGGTCGACGCCGACGGCGGCTGGGCCGAGGGTCTCGTCGATGTGCACCTGCGGTCGGTCCGCGGCACGACCACGCTCACGGCGGCGCTGCGCGACACAACGTGGTTCGGGGCCATCATCGATCGGGCCGACGTCGACGTCCGCCTCGGCGCCGATCCCGACGGCACCGCCAGCCTCCGAGGGAGCTGGTCGGGGCCCTTCGGCGACCTCGCCATCGAGTCCGACCTGACGCTCGACGCCGACGGCGCCTCGCTCTTCCTTCACGGCGAGGCCCCCGACGTCGTCATCGCGGGAGCGGTGGTGGCGCCCGCGCTCCGGAGCGACGCGCCGCTCGAAGGGCGCTTCGAGGTCGCGACGCCCGGCTCGTGGT
>JACCWH010000067.1 GCA_013697735.1 Trueperaceae bacterium
CTTCAGCGGCGAGATCCCGAGCCCGGAGCTCTACGCGCGCTCGAGCGCGATGGCGGCCTTCTGTCCGATCATGCAGTACCACTCCGAGGGGCACGGCGCCAGCGACCGCCGCGACCGAACGCCGTGGAACGTCGCGGAGCGACACCGCGACGCCAGCGTCCTCTCGACCTATCGGGCGTTCGCGCACCTGCGCATGCGCCTGCGCGACCACGTCGTCGAGGACGCGCGGGCGCTCGCCGCCGAGGGGACGCCGCTCATGCGCTACCCGGCGCTCGAGTACCCCGAGCAGCACGACTTCCTTGCCGCCGATCCCTTCGCCTACCTCTTCGGACGCGACCTCCTGGTGGCGCCCGTGACGGAGAAGGGGGCACGCACGCGCGACGTCCGCCTGCCGCCCGGCGACTGGGTCGACCTGTGGACCGGCTCGACCTTCTCGGGGGAGCGCGTGCTCACGTGCCCGGCGCCGCTCGAGCGCATCCCCGTCTTCGTCCGCGCCGAGAGCCCACGCCTGGAGCGGCTGCGACGCGCAGCTGCACCCAGGTAGGCCGGGGCGCATCGTGTACGAGCGTGGCTGGCGACGCTACGCCGTGTTGGCCCTGTTCCTGGGGCCGAGCCTCGTGGGGGTCGCGATCTTCACGGCCGGCCCGATCGTGGCGTCGTTCGCGCTCTCGTTCACGAACTGGGACCTGATCACGCCGGCGCGCTTCGTGGGCACCGCGAACTACGAACGGCTCATGAGCGACGAGGAGTTCTGGCGCACGCTGCGCAACACGCTCTCCTTCCTCCTCGGCTACGTCCCCCTGGTGATCGCCAGTGGACTCTTCGTCGCCGTCCTCCTCAACACGAAGATCCCGGGCCGCCAGATCTTCCGCGCGATGTACTTCCTCCCCGTGGTGACCTCGTGGGTCGCCGTCGCACTCATCTGGCGGTGGCTCTACAATCCGGCCTACGGTCTCATCAACTCCTTCCTCGGTCTGATCGGCGTGCGCGGACCCGGCTGGCTCTTCGATCCGAACTGGGCGATGCCGGCGATCATCCTGACGAGCGTCTGGAAAGACACCGGCTTCGTGATGGTGATCCTCCTCGCCGGCCTCCAAGGCATCCCGCGGCAGTACTACGAAGCGGCGAGCATCGACGGCGCGAACTTCTTCGAGCGGCTCCGCTTCATCACCATCCCGCTGCTCACGCCGGCGCTCGTCTTCGCGCTCAGCATCAGCCTCATCAACTCCTTCCAGGTCTTCGACCAGGTCTACGTCATGACGGAGGGAGGACCCGCCGGCGCGACGATGGTGCTCGTCGAACGCATCGTCCGCAACGCCTTCTCGTTCTCGCGGATGGGCTACGCCTCGGCGATGTCGTGGTCACTCTTCGGTCTCATCTTCGCGACAACGCTCGTCTTCTACCTCCTGCGGAGGGGCCGATCATGAAACCGACGCTGACCCTCCCCCCCTCGACGCCCGGCGCGAGCGACCGCCCCCGCGCGTGGCGATCGCGCGTCCATCTCGACTGGCGCACGCTCCTCGTCATCGCACTCGTCCTCATCGGCGGTCTCATCATGATCGGACCCTTCGCGTGGGCGGTCTCTACCTCGCTCAAGCCGCGCGGCGCGATGCTCGTCTTGCCGCCCGAGCTCCTCCCGCGCGAACCGACGCTCGACGCCTACGTTCAGGTCATCGGCCGCTTCCCGTTCTTCCGCGTCTTCCTCAATTCGGTCTTCGTGGCTGTGGCGGTGACGTTCGGTCAACTCGTCATCTGCTCGATGTCGGGGTACGCGTTCGCGCGGCTCAGGTTCTTCGGCCGCGACACGCTCTTCGTGCTCTACATCGCCACGCTCATGGTGCCGTTCGCCGTCATCGTCACGCCGCTCTTCATCATCGTCTCCCGCATGGGCTGGACGGACTCCTACGTCGGCCTCATCGTGCCCGGCATCTTCAGCGCCTTCGGGACCTTCTTCATGCGGCAGTTCTTCCTGTCGATCCCGCGCGAGCTCGAGGAGGCCGCCACCATCGACGGCGCGGGCACGATCGCGACCTTCTTCCGGATCATCGTGCCGATGTCGGGGCCGGCCTTCGCGACGCTCGCCGTGCTCGCCTTCATGGGGACATGGAACAGCTTCCTCTGGCCGCTGCTCATCATCAGCCAACGCGCCCTCATGACGCTCCCCGTCGCGCTCTCGACCCTACAAGGGATCTACCCGGGGCAGACGCAGTGGAACATCGTCATGGCCAGCACGGTCCTGGCGACGATCCCGACGCTGATCGTGTTCATGCTCGCGCAGCGCTGGATCATCGAGGGCGTCGCCGGGTCGGGGGTGAAGGGATGACGGTCGCCGCCCCTGTCGACGTCCGCCTCATCCTCGAGCACCAGGACCCCGCGGGCGCCTACCCGGCCTCGCCGAGCTTCTCGCAGTACCCCCACGCGTGGCTGCGCGACGGCTCCTTCGTGGCCTACGCCATGGATCGCGCCGGCCTGCACGAGAGCGCCGCTCGCTTCCACACCTGGGTCGCTCGCACCGTGCTCCGCTACGAGGACCACGTCGAGACGTCGATCACCGCGTCGCACCGCGGCGAGGCCCCCGAAGAGTTCGACTTCCTCCCGGCGCGGTTCGGGGTCGACGGCTCGTGGCGCCGCGACGGTTGGCCGAACTTCCAGCTCGACGGTTACGGCCACTGGCTCTGGAGCCTCGCCGAGCATCGGCGCCTGGCACCAGGTCGCGAGGACACCCATGCGCTCGACCGCGCGGCCGCGCTCGTGGGCCGCTACCTCGTCGCCTTCTGGCACGAACCGTGCTACGACGCTTGGGAGGAGTACCGGAGCCAGCTCCACACGGCGACGCTCGCCTCCCTCCACGCCGGGATCGCCACGCTTCAGGACGCGGCCAGCGTCCCGGGCGCGGCCGACGCGGTCGCGGCGATCCACGCGACCATCACGAACGAGTGCGTGGTCGCCGGCCGATTCGTCAAGCACATCGGGAATCCGGCCGTCGACGCCTCCCTCCTGTGGCTGGCGACCCCCTTCGGGGTGCTCCCGGAGCACGACGCTCGCGTGCGCGCCACGGTCGAGGAGATCGAACGGACGCTCGTGGTCGATGGCGGCGTCACGCGCTACGCCGCCGACACCTTCTACGGCGGTGGTGCCTGGATCCTCCTCACCGCCTGGCTCGGCTGGTACCACGCCCGCGCGGGGGACCGATCACGCGCGCGCGCCTGCCTCGCCTGGATCGAACGGCAGCGCGACGCCGACGGAGCACTCCCCGAGCAGGTCCCCACCTCGCGGACCAACGAACGCTTCCTCCGGCACTGGACGACGCGCTGGGGAGCGAGCGCGAAGCCGCTCCTCTGGTCGCACGCGATGGCGCTCGTGCTGCGCCTCGAGCTCGCCGGCGACTGACGGAGCACGCCGTCGTCGCCGCTCGCGCGCGATGGCGTCCTTCACTCCACCGTCACGCTCTTCGCAAGGTTGCGCGGCTGGTCGACGTCGCGACCGAGTGCCAGCGCGGTCTCGTAAGCGAGGAGTTGCAACGGGATCACGTTGACCACGGGCGACAGCAGCTCGTCGACCCGCGGCACGATGAGCACCACGTCGGCGTGCGCGTGGATCGTCTCGTCTCCCTCGCTGGCCAAGGCGATCACGATGCCGTCGCGCGCACGCACCTCCTGGAGGCTCGAGATCGTCTTGTCGTAGAGCGCCGACGCCGTGGCGATCGCCACGATGGGGAGGTTCTCGTCGACGAGGGCGATCGGCCCGTGCTTCATCTCCCCCGTCGCGTAGGCCTCGGCGTGGATGTAGGAGATCTCCTTGAGCTTCAAGGCGCCCTCGAAGGCGGTCGGCACGTTCACGCCGCGCCCGAAGAAGAGGTAGTCGCGCGCGTGCGCGTAGCGCTGCGCCACCTCCTTCACCCGCTCGCGGGTGGTGAGGGCGGCGTCGACGGCTTGCGGCAAGCCGCGGAGACCGCGGACGAAGGCCTCGGCGCGCGCGTCGTCGAGCGTGCCGCGTCCTCTGCCGAGCCACACCGCGAGGAGGCCGAACGCGGCGAGCATGGCGACGTAGACCTTCGTGCTCGCGACGCTGATCTCGGGTCCGGCATGCACGTAGAGGATGTCGTCGACCTCGCGGCTCATGCTCGAGCCCTTCACGTTGAGGATCGCCAGCGTGCGAGCGCCGCGCCGCCGCGCCTCGCGAACCGCTTCCAGCGTGTCGATCGTCTCGCCGGACTGCGACACCGCGATCACGAGCGTACGCTCGTCGACCACGGGATCGCGGTAGCGGAACTCGCTCGCCACCTCCACGCGCGACGGGAGCCGCGCGAGCGTCTCGATGAGGTACTCCCCCACCGCGCCCGCGTACGCAGCCGTGCCCGCCGCCACCACCACCACGCGGTCGATCGACGTCGGATCGAGCGTCAGGTCGAGGAGGACGTCGCGACCGTTGCCGTCGAAGCGGCCGCCGAGCGTCTGCTGCAGCACCGTGGGCTGCTCGTGTATCTCCTTGAGCATGAAGTGTTCGAAGCCCCCCTTCTCGGCGGCCTCGGCGTCCCAATCGATCGTCTGCTCGGGGCGCTCCACGTGCCCACCCTCGAAATCGGTGACCTCTACCCCCCCGCGTTCGAGCACCGCGAGGTCGCCGTCGTGGAGGAAGACGACGCGGCGGGTGTAGGGGAGCAGTGCGGGGACGTCACTCGCCACCCACTGCTCGCCATCGCCGAGCCCCACGACCATCGGACTCGTGGCGCGAGCCGCCACGATCTGCTCGTGGTCGGCGTGCGTCACCACGAGGGCGTACGCGCCCGTGACCTCGCCGAGCGCGTCGCGCACGGCCTGGACCAGGTCGCCGTGGTAGGCACGCTCGATGAGGTGGACGAGGACCTCGGTGTCGGTGTCGGAGAGGAAGACGTGTCCCTCGCGCAGCAGCAATTCCTTGAGCGGGAGGTAGTTCTCGATGATGCCGTTGTGGATCACGGCGAGGGCGCCGTCCTCGCTGAGGTGGGGGTGCGCATTGACGTCCGTCGGGCGACCGTGCGTCGCCCAGCGCGTGTGCCCCATGCCGCGACGCCCCGAGATGGGACCCGCGTCGAGCGCCTGCCGAAGCACGTCGAGTTTGCCGGCCCGCTTGAGGAACGAGAGTGGGGGGTGGCGCTCCTGCGCGCCGTTCTCGCCGGCGATGACGACTCCGGCCGAGTCGTACCCGCGATACTCGAGTCGTTTCAGGCCGTCGAGGACGACCTCCGACGCCTCCCGTTCGCCGATGTACCCGACGATGCCGCACATGGTGGACCTCCGTGTCTCACGCCGCCTGGGCGCCTTGTCACCATCGCACGGCGCTGCCGTCGATGGGCGTGCGCTTGCCGCCCTCGTATCAGTCTCGCCGGAACACCGTTCCATCGTTCACGACGGCGTCCTCCACGGTTCGCCGACCACGATCCAGCGGTGCAGCGCACCGATGATGACGGCCCGTTCACGTGGCAGGGCGGCTTGACCAGTGAGCAGGGGTGCGAAGAGCACCTCGCGACCGACCGCCACGAGCGCGCTGCGCTGGACCGCGGGCCGAACCGAGGCGGGGAGGGTATCAGGGGGGTAGACGAGCTCGTTGGGATTGAAGGCGCTGCGCCCGATCGGGAGTGAGGTCACGAGGGTCAGGACCACCGCGATACCCAGGATCGCTCCGCCCACCCCTCCGGCCGTCGCGGCGACGGGACCCGGAACCCCCGAGATCTGCAATACGTGGCGCCCGAGCAGCGCGAGGCCGAGTCCAACGAGGAGGGCGCCCACGAGCGCGAGCCAGGGGTTGAGGTCGGCCAGGATCAGCAGCGGTCGGAGGGCGATCGCGCCGCCCACGCCGACGAGGAGGCCCGTGAAGCGCCGTTGGGCGCCGAGGGCGGCGACGGTTGCGATGGTGAGGACGAGCACGACATCGAGAATGCTCATGTCCGGACAGTGTAGCCGCCTTCGTCGAGGGTTCGAATGACGTCCTTCATTCGTGCGTCGACCTCGTCGTCGGTGAGGGCACGGCGGGAGTCGCGAAAGCGGAAACGGAGCGCGACGCTCTTGCGGTCCGCGCCGACCTGTTCCCCAGCGAATACGTCGAAGGGCTCGAGGCTGACGAGCTCCGGGCCCGCCGCCTCGAGCGCGAGGGCGCGGAGATCGGCGTACGGCAGCGACGCCGGGACCACCACAGCGAGGTCGCGCTCGGCGAACGGCTGCCTCGGTACGCGCACCAGCACCGGCACGGTGGCGTCGAGGGGCAGATCGAGCTCGGCGACGTACGTCTCCCCGAGCTCGAACGCGGCGGCGACCTCGGGGTGGAGCCGGCCGAGCGTCCCGACCGTGCGGCCGTTCCACGCTACCTCGGCGCTCACGCCCGGGTGGAGGTGCGGGGCGCTCCCGGGGCGAACGTCGAGGTCGGCGCCGAAGCGCTCCGCGAGGTGCTCGAGCAACCCCTTCGCGAGGAAGAAGTCGAACGCCAGAGGCGGACGCCACGACGACGTCAGGCGTGCGCCGCGGACCACGAACGCCACACGTTCGCGCTCCTCCTCCAGGAAGACACGCCCGATCTCGAAGAGCGCGAGGTCGGCCACGGCGTGGTTCGCCTTCGCCGCCGCGAGCAGACCGGGGAGGAGTGCCGTGCGCAGCACGGACCGCTCGACACCTTGTGGCTCGGAGAGTCGCACGCGAGCCTCCGGCGCTCGCGCAGCTGCGAGTTCGCTCGCCGCCGTGAAGGCATAACCGATGGTCTCGAGCATGCCGAGGCCGACGAGTGCGTCGCGCAGCGCGCGATGCGTGGGGTCGCTCGCCGGCGGGACGAACGACATCGCCGGAACGGTGGCACCGATGTGCTCGTAGCCGTGCAGGCGAGAGACCTCCTCGACGAGGTCCTCCTCGATCGCGAGGTCGAAGCGCCAACTCGGCGGCACCACCCGCCACGCTGCCCCCGCCCCGGTGGGCACATCGACGACGCACCCCAGCCGTTCGAGCGAATCGCGCTGCTCGTCGTGGGCGACGTCGAGATCCATGATGAACGCGACACGGTCTGGCCGATACGTGATCGACGGGCGCTCGACGTCGTCGCCGAACGCGCGGACACCCGAGTGCACGCTCCCTCCCGCGACCTCCGCGATCAGCGCAGCAGCGCGAGCGGAGACCCGGTGCGGGAGGTTCGGATCGACGCCGCGCTCGAAGCGGTAGTGCGCGTCGGTGTGGAGGCGATGCCGGCGCGCCGTCCGACGGATTCCGACGGGCTCGAAGTGCGCGACCTCGAGCGCCAGCGACACGGTGTCGGCGCGCACGGAGTCGTCGCGGCCGCCGATCACGCCGGCGAGGCCGAGTGCGCGGCTCCCGTCGCCAGCGGGGGTCGCGATCACGAGGTCATCCGGGTCGAGCGTGAGCGAATCGTCCGCGAGGGTAACGAGCCCCTCCCCTGCGACGGCGCGCCGGACCTGCATCACGCCCCCAGCGAGCGCTTCGAGGTCGTAGGCGTGCGACGGTTGGCCGAGCTCGTGCGTGACGTAGTTCGTGACGTCGACGACGTTGTTGCGTGGGCGGAGCGAGAGCGCGGCGAGGCGTCGCTGCAGCCAGATTGGGCTCGGTCCCACTCGTACGCCGTCGATGCGCCGGAGCGTGAAGCGCGGGCAACGCTCCGGGTCGGCGATCTCGATCCGCAGGCCGTCGTCGACGGCGGGGTCACCGAGGTCGAGGTCATCCTCGGTGAGCGGGTGCCGGACCGGTCTACCGAGCGAGGCGCCGAGGTCTCGCGCGACGCCGAGGAGGCTGAAGGCATCCGCGCGATTGGGCGTCAGCTCGAGCTCGATCACCCGCTCCGCCGGCCACAGGTCACGGAGCGACGCGCCGATCGGCGCGTCGTCACCGAGGCTCAGGAGGCCGCCGCCGTGATCGAAGAGGCCGAGCTCACGGGGACTGCAGAGCATGCCCTCGGACTCGGTTCCCATCACCGACCGCGTCGCCACCACGAGATCGATCGCGTCGAGGCGCGTGCCCGGCGGCGCCAGGGCGGTGCGCATCGTCGCGCGGACGTTCGGTGCTCCGCACACCACGTCGTACGACCGCGTCGCGTCGCGTACGCGCGCGAGCACGAGGTGGTCCGATCCGACGATCGGCTCGACCCCCTCGACCTCGACCACGACCACGCCCACGGGAGCAGCGGGGAGCTCGTGCACGCCTGCTACGGCGAGACCGAGGCCGTCGAGGCGGGCGACGAGCGCCTCGTCGCTGCCGAGATCGTCGACGAACTCGTCGAGCCAGGATCGCGGAATCCTCATGCCATGCCCCGGAACTGCTCGAGCACACGCACGTCGCCGCGGTAGAGGTCGCGAATGTCGGCGACGCCGTACGTGACCATCGCCAGCCGCTCGATACCGAAGCCGAAGGCGAAGCCCGTCACGCCCTCGTACCCGACCGCACGGAAGACGTTCGGGTGGACCATGCCGCAGCCACCGAGCTCGAGCCACTCCTCGCGGCCCGTCTTCGGGTGCGTCCACCAGACCGCGAACTCCGCGCCCGGCTCCACGAACGGGAAGAACGTGGGTTGCAGTCGCGTCCGCGTCCCGGACCCGAGAAGCGCCGTCGCCATGGCGGTGATCGCGCCCCGCAGGTCGGCCATCGTGACCCGCTCGCCGACCACGAGCGCCTCGAGTTGGTGGAACTGCGCCTCGTGGGTGGCGTCGACCGCCTCGTTGCGGAAGACCTTCCCCGGCACCACCACGCGGAACGGCGGCCGGTGCTCACGCATGTAGCGCACCTGGACCGGGCTCGTGTGGGTGCGTAGGAGTCGTCCGTCGGTGGTCCAGAAGGTGTCTTGGGTGTCGCGCGCTGGGTGCTCGGGGGGGAAGTTGAGCGCGGTGAAATTGTGGTGGTCGTCTTCGAGCTCCGGGCCCACCACGACCTCGTAGCCGAGGGAGCGGAAGACGTCGAGGAGCTTGTGCGTGACCTGCGTCAGGAGGTGGTGCGCGCCGGCACTCGTGCGGACGCCCGGGAGCGTGACGTCGACGCGTTCCCCCTCGAGCTGTGCTCGCACCACCGCCTCGTCGAGTGCGCGCACGCGTTCGTCGAAGGCCCCCTCGAGCGCGCGCTTCAGCTCGTTGAGCGCGCGACCGGCCTCGCGCCGTTCGTCGGGCGTGAGCGCGCCGAGGGCCTTGAGCCGTTCCGTCAGGTGGCCCTTCTTGCCGAGGTAGGCGACGCGAACGTCCTGGAGCGCACGATGGTCCTGCGCGGCTGCGATTCTCGTCAGGGCTTCTTCGAGCACGGTGCCTCCTCAGGACCAAAAAAACACCGCCATCGCGCGGAGCAAGGCGGTGCGCCGCGAGTCTAGCCCGGGTCGTCCGAGGTGTCAACGACGGCGCGCGCGACGTGATCGTGCCCTTCCCCCGAGAAGACGTCGACGTAGACGCGCGTTTCGTGGGTGATGGTGTCACCGACCAGCGGCGGGGCGATAGCGCGCGTGCGCCAGGCATCCGCCGAGTGCGCGTCGGGGAAGGGACCGACCATGGTGATCGCTCCCCGCCACGCCTCGGGCGGCACCGGCACGCCGAGCTCGCGCCGCGATCCTCGGCCGTCACGAACGTCGCGGAGATAGACGCCGCGCGCCCGCGCGTCGGCCTCGCGCAGGAGGGCGTCGAGCCCGTTCGCGAACGTGTCGCGCTCTCGGTCCGTGAGTGGAGCGTCGGTGAGGATGGGCACGAGCCCGGCCTCGTCGGTCCGACCGCGCGCGAGCGACCGGTGCGGCGCAGCGATCCAGAAGAGCTGGGCCACCGTCTCGACGAGACCGGCCTCGGCCCGCAGGAGCTCGTGCACGAAGGCGTCGGGATCGCCCGTCACCTCCCGCGGACCCGATGCCCCGTCGTCCACCCCCACGCCGCCTAGACCGCCGCAGCCAGCGCCGGCTCGGCCGGCGTTGCAAGCGCCTCCTCGAATGCGCGCACCAGCTCCGGCGCGCCGAGGCGGGGGGCGAGTGCGCGGAGCAGCGTTTCGTAGTGCTCGCGCCGTGCAGCCTCACCCATGAACCCCAGCCGCCAGACGCTGCCCGCGGTGGCGCCGAGGCCGCCGGCGACGCTCACGCGGTCCTCGCGGCGGAGCGCCTGACGCAGCTCGTGATCGTCGACGCCGGCAGGGAGCGTGACGCTGAGGACGGTCGGCAGGCGATGGGGGGCCGCGACCGCCGCCACGAAGCCGACCGTCTCGAGCGCGCGCAGTACCCCTTCGCCGACCGTGTGGGCGCGCGCCGCACGCTCGTCGAGCCCCTCCTCGAGCGCGACGCGGATCGCTTCGCCGGTCGCCCAATGGAGGTGGATCGGCACGGTGTGGTGGTACCTGCGGGCGCGGCCGTCGTCGCTCCAATAGGCCTGCATGCCGATGAGGTCGGCGTACCACGTCGCCACCGGTGTGCGCCGCGCCGCCACGCGCGCGAGTGCTCGCGCAGAGCAGGCGAACGGAGCGAGCCCCGGTGGGGCGGAGAGGCACTTCTGCGAGCCGGTGTAGGCGTAGTCGATCCCCCACGCTGCCATCTCGAACGCGCCCATGCCGACGGTCGTGACGGCGTCGACCGAGACGAGCGCGTCGACCTCCGCGGCGATCGCTGCGAGTTCGCGCACGGGATTGAGCACGCCGGTACTCGTTTCGCCGTGCACGAACGCGAGGAGCGCCGGGCGGGCCGCTCGGGCCGCGCGCCGGACGTCGTCGGGATCGAGCGGTTCGCCGGCGGGTGCGCGCACCACGTGCACGTCGGCGCCGAGCCGGACCGCCATCTCGATCATCCGGTCGCCGAAGACGCCGTTGCTCGCCACGAGCACGCGGTCACCGGGTTCGAGCAGGTTCGCCAGGCCGGCCTCCATGCCGAGCGTGCCGGTCCCCGCGAGGAGGCCGGTGAAGGCAGCGGGCGCGGCGCCGTAGAGGGTGCGGAGGTCGGCGACGATGCCGTCGTTGTGGGCGAAGACGTCGGGATCCATGTGCCCGCGCATCGGCCACGCCAAGGCCGCCATCGCGCGCGGATGGATCGGCGTCGGTCCGGGCGTGAAGAGCGCAACCTCGTCCATCCACGGTCCAGCGTGCATCGTTCCCCCAAAAGCGACGGGACCGTCCAGGAGGGGCGGTCCCGAGGGTCGCCGGAGAGACCCGGTCGGGGCTCCCCTAGCGCAGGCCAAGCGCTCGAGCGTCAGAGCGTCGCATGCGGCGGATTGTACACGACGTCCAGGCGCGAGCGCGCGAAATGCCGCACGCAACCTGGTGCCCGAGGGTGCGCACGTGGTATCCTCGTGGGCGGACAACGACTCGGCTCGAGGTCGAGGGTGGGTTCGCAGAGCCCGCCCTCGATCCGTGAAGGGGTGAGCGCACGACGGGAGGGACCGCATGGATCTACACGAAGCCGCACGAGACGTCCTCACGCCCCTCGGCTACGAGGTGCTCGAGATCTCCGTCTCCAGCGGTCGCGGTGGGTCCGGCGGCAAGGGGCAGGGTACCAGGCGTGTCCTGTTGCGTATCGACCGGCTCGACGAAGAGGTGGTGTCGGTCCAGGACGTGGCGCGCGCGGCGGGGGTCTTCGGTCTCGAGCTCGATCGACTCGATCCCTACCCCGACGCCTATCGCCTCGAGGTGGAGTCGCCAGGGGCCGAACGCCCGCTCGTCACGCTCCGCCACTTCGAGCGATTCGCCGACCTCCTGATCAAGGTCCGCACGGGCGGCGAGACCCTCACGGGCCGCGTGCGCTCGGTCCAAGACGACCGAATCACCCTCGAGCTCGTCGGCGGTGGTGACGCGACGACCACGACGATCGCCCTCGACGCGATCGAGCGGGCGCGCCTCGCCGAATGGCCGGACTCGCCCCGCTAGACGACGTTCGACCGGCCCGCCCCGTCCGACCCGGCCGACGCCTCGCACCCGCGCGGGCGACGAGCCCACAATCGAATAGGAGTGACGCATGAACAAGGATTTCATAGACGCGCTGAACCTGCTAGCAGCAGAACGCAACCTCGACAAGGAGCAACTCCTCGAGAGCATCGAGGAGGCGCTGGAGCAGGCGTTCGAGCGCAATATCGAGCCGGGCAAGCAGATCGAAGTCGAGGTCGATCCCGAAACGGGTGAGATCGAGGTGTTGGTCATCCGCCGCGTGGTGGAAGAGGTCGAGGATCCCGACAAGGAGATCGTGCTCGCGGAGGCGCTCGAGCTCGACGAGGAGGTCGAGGTCGGCATGGAGATGGAGTTCCCGGTCGATCCTGAGCGCTTCACCCGCATCGCCGTCCAGACGACGAAGCAGGTCATCACGCAGAAGCTTCGCGAGAAGGAGCGGGAGCACGTCTTCGAGGAGTACAAGGACCGCGCCGGCGACATCATGACCGGCGTCGTGACGCGCACCGACAACAAGCGCAACGTCTTCGTCGACCTCGGACGCGGCGAGGCGATCATGCCGCCGCGTGAGCAGATCCAGGGCGAGCGTTACATGGTCGGCATGCGGCTCAAGGTCTACATGGCGAAGGTCGAGCTCTCCACACGCGGCCCCAGCATCCTCGTGTCGCGTGCCGCACCCGAGCTCCTCGAGTACCTCATGCGCCAGGAGATCCCCGAGGTCTCCGACGGCACGGTGGAGATCAAGGCGATCGCCCGCGAGGCGGGGCAGCGTTCGAAGGTCGCCGTGACGAGCACCAACACGAACGTCGACCCGATCGGTGCCTGCATCGGTCACCGCGGCAGTCGGATCCAGGCGGTCACCGCCGAACTCCAGCGCGAGCGGGTCGACATCATCATGTGGGATCCGAACCCGCGCGAGTTCATCCGGAATTCCCTCTCCCCCGCCAAGGTCGGCTCCATCGAACTCGACACGGACGGCGGTGAGGCGAAGGTGATGGTCGGCAACGATCAGCTCTCGCTCGCGATCGGCAAGGGCGGCCAGAACGTCCGCCTGGCGGCGAAGCTCACCGGTTTCCGCATCGACCTCCTCGCCAGCGAGGCGATCAGCGATCTCGACGCCGCGATGGCGGCGGCCGCGTCGCGCCAGGCCGACATCGGCGGCTTCGCTACCCCCGGCGACACCAAACGGGCCGCGTTCGATGCACTCTTCAGCGCCTCCCCCGACGGTCATGGGGCGCCGGGCGGCGCCGAAGTCCCGGCCGCCGACGGTGCCCCCAGCGGGGACGCCGCCCCCGACGCCGACAACGACGCCGAATCGAAGGAGCGCGAGGAAGCATGAGCGGGTCTGCGAAGCACGTGCCGCTGCGGCGTTGCGTCGCCTGCCGCCGCCCGCTGACGAAGGACGACCTCGTGCGTTTGGTCCGCGGCTCCGACGGCTGGGTCGTCGACGACACTCGGCGTGCCGGCGGGCGCGGTACGTGGGTCTGCTCCCTATGCATTTCCACTTCCGACGACCGCGTCACGCGGCGGGCCCTCGCGCGCGCCTTCCATCAACAGACCGACGAGGTCGTCGCGCTCCTCGCATCACGAACGGTCCATAGCGCCGCGCCCCTCGCCCACGCCACGCGCCACGGAGGCACCCATGGCTGAGAAAGTCAGAATCTACCAGCTCGCGAAGGACCTCGGGGTCGAGACCAAGGAGATGCTCACCATGCTCGACGACATGGGCGTCGAGTACAAGAGCCACGCGAGCTCGCTCGAGGCCGACGTCGCCGATACGATCCGTCAACTCGTCGAGGGCGACGGTGCGAGCGCTGCGAGCGCCGGCGCCGCCGCGGCGACGAGCGACGCTGGCACGGTGAGCGGATCTGCCGCCGCCGAGTCCGCGGCGACCGAAGTCGCGACGTCCGGTGCGGCCGTCGCCGTCGCGGAGGCGCCGACCCCCGCGGAGGTCCCGGAAAGCGTGCCGCGCGTCGACCGCTCGCACCTGAGCGTCCGCGCGCCCGTGGTGACGGTGATGGGGCACGTCGATCACGGCAAGACGTCGCTCCTCGACCACATCCGCAAGACGAAGGTCGCTGCGGGCGAGGCCGGTGGGATCACGCAACACATCGGCGCGTACCAGGCCGAGACCCCGAGCGGCACCGTCACCTTCCTCGACACCCCGGGGCACGAAGCGTTCACGGCGATCCGGCAACGGGGCGCGAACGCGACCGACATCGTGGTGATCGTGGTGGCCGCGGACGACAGCATCATGCCGCAGACGCGTGAGGCGATCGCCCACGCGAAGGCCGCGAAGGTGCCGATCATCGTGGCGATCAACAAGATCGACCTTCCGCAGGCACAACCCGATCGGGTGATGCGCGACCTCATGCAGGTCGATCTCGTTCCCGAGTCCTATGGCGGCGACACGGTCGTGGTGCCGATCAGCGCCATGACCGGCGAGGGGGTCGACGATCTCCTCGAGATGATCTCGCTCGTCGCCGAGGTCGAGGACCTGCGCGCCGATCCCGAGGCGTCCTTCGAAGGCGTGGTCGTGGAGTCGGTGCTCGACAAGCGCGCCGGCGTTCTCGTGACCGTGCTGGTGCGCGAAGGGACCGTCCGCGTGGGCGAGTACCTGATCTCGGGCGAGGTCTGGGGTAAGGTTCGTCGCCTCACGGATCACACCGCGGCGACGATCGATCGCGCCGGACCGAGCGTGCCGGTGCAGGTGCTGGGATTCTCGATCCTGCCGCAAGCCGGCGAGACCGTCGTCGCGGTGCGCGACGAGGCGAGCGCGAAGCAGATCACCAGCGAACGGCGCCTCGCTCGCGAGGAGTTCGAGCGCGAGAGCATCGGACGCAAAGGGCTCACGCTCGCCGATCTCTTCGGCAAACCGAGCACCAAGACCATCAACCTCGTCCTCCGGGCCGACACGCAGGGGTCGCTCGAGGCCCTCAAGGGCGTGATCGAGAAGGCGGCCGCGACGACCGAGGGGGTCGACGTCGAACTGATGCTCGCCGAGGTCGGTGCGCCGAGCGAGTCGGACCTGCTGCTCGCGAGCACCGGTGACGCCACGGTCATGGTCTTCGGAGTCAACCCGGCCGGCACGGTGATCAAGAGCGCCGAGCGTCAGAAGATCCCGCTCAAGACGTACAAGATCATCTACGACCTGATCGAGGACGTGCAGCGCATGATCCGCGGTCAGATCGAGCCCGAGTTCGAGGAGCGCATCCTCGGTCAGGCCGAAGTTCGCATGGTGATCAAGGTTCCGCGCTCCGGGAACATCGCCGGGTCGTACGTGACCAGCGGCACCATCCGGCGCGGGGTGCGGGCACGGCTGTCGCGCGATGGGCGCGAAGTCTACAAGGGCACGATCGCGCAGCTCCGCCGCTTCAAGGACGACGTCCGCGAGGTCGGCACCGGGTTCGAGTGCGGTATCAATCTCCAGAACTACGACAACGTCCAAGAGGGCGACATCATCGAAGCCTACGAGATGGTGGAGGTTCCTGCCGGATGAACAGAACACTCTTCACGGGTCTGATCGTGCTCGCGGCCGTACTGGCGTCCATCGCCTACATCTGGCAGCCGTGGAATCCCGATCCGGCCTCGAACCTCAAACTCGGGCTCGACCTCCAGGGGGGCCTCCGCGTCGTCCTGCAGTCCGAACAGCCCAATCCCGATCCGGAGGACCTCAACGCCGCGCGCAACATCATCGAGAACCGCGTCAACGAGTTCGGGGTCTCCGAGCCGCTCATCCAGACGAGCGGCGGCGACAGGATCATCGTGGAGCTCCCCGGCCTCACGGCCGATGATCAGAACCGCGCCCTCGACCTCATCGGTCAGCAGGCGATCCTCGAGTTCCGCCTCGTGCGTCCCCAGAGCGCCAGCCGGTCGCACTTCGAGATGACGGTCGCGGACCTGGAGGAGGTCGCGTTCACGGGCGAGATCATCCGGACGGCGCGAGCGGATTTCGACCGCGTCGGCGGCGCGAGCATGGGCCCCGCCGTCTTCTTCGAAATCCTCGCGGAGCACTCGCGCGCCTTCGGCGACTTCACCGGCGGCAACGTCAGCCGCCGTATGGCGATCGTGCTCGACGGTGAGATCCAGACGGCCCCGACCCTCAACTCGCGCATCAGCGATAGCGGCCAGATCACCGGCATCCCGTCGCTCGAGGAGGCCTCGGACATCGCGCTCGTGCTCCGTTCGGGGTCGCTCCCGATCAACCTCCAGGTCGAGAACATCAGCGCGATCAGTCCGACGCTCGGCGCCGACTCCGTCGCCGCCGGACTCACCGCAGCGTTCGTGGGTGGCGCCGGTATCGTCGTATTCATCCTCTTCTACTACGGGGTGCTCTTCGGCGGCGCGCTCATCATCGGCGTCTCGCTGGCGATGCTCTTCGTGTTCGGCATCCTCGCCGCCCTCGGCGCGGCCCTGACGCTGCCGGGGATGGCGGGCTTGGTGCTCACGCTCGGCGCCGCGGTCGACGGCAACGTGATCAGCTTCGAGCGGATCCGCGAGGAGTTGCGCGCCGGCAAAGGTCTGCGCGTGGCCAAACGCAACGGCTTCGGTAACTCGATCTCGGCCATCATCGACGCGAACGTCACCACGCTGCTCGCGGCAGCCGCCCTGTATCAGTACACGTCGGGACCGGTGCGGGGCTTCGCGATCACCCTCGCGATCGGCATCGTGTCGGCGATGTTCGTGAACACCGTCGTGGTGCCGTGGCTCCTCGAGGTCGCCTCGCTCCGCACGAAGCGGACCTTCATGCGCCCGGGCTGGTCGGTGGAGCACTTCCAGTTCGTGCGCCGCGCCGGTGTGGTGCTGCCGATCTCGGCCTTCTTGGCCGTGGCGTCGATCGTGCTCGTGAGCGTGACGGGTCTTCGCCTCTCGACCGACTTCACGGGCGGGACGACCGTGCTCATGCGCGTGAACGACACCGTGAGCGTGGCGGACGTTCGGAGTGTGTTGGACTCCCCCGCGTTCACGGCCGTCTCGAGTTCGGGCGCGTCGATCGTCGAGGTGCAGGATCCGACGATCGAGGGGCGCCTGATGTCGGTCAGGGTCGGTCTGACCGAGTCGTCGGCCACGGTGGAGACGTTCCCGCGCGAGCTCGCCGCGGCGCTCGGCGCCGAGGCGCTCTCCGCCGAGTTCGTCGGCCCCGCCGTCGGTGCCGATCTTCGCCGGGGAGCGATCTTCGCGGTGCTGGTTGCACTCGGCCTCATCCTCGTCTACGTCACGTGGCGCTTCTGGCCGGCGTGGGCGATCGCGGTCGCGACCGTGGTCGCGGCCGTGCACGACGTGGGGCTCGTGCTCGGCTTCCTCGATCTGATCAACGCGGAGTTCGGGATCCCGGTCCTAGCGGCGCTGCTCTTCGTGGTCGGCTACTCTCTGAACGATTCGATCATCATCTCGGACCGCATCCGGGAGAACATGTCGAAGGTCCGCGACCGCTCGTACGCGCAGATCGTCGACCTCTCCGTGAGTCAGACGCTGTCGCGCACGTTGATCACGTCGATCACGACCCTCATCCCGGTGTTCGCCCTGCTGTTCTTCGGTGGGAGCGTGCTTCGTGACTTCTCGATCACGCTGCTGGTCGGCATCGTCATCGGCACGTACTCGAGCATCTTCGTTCTGGCGCCGATCGTGGTGTGGATGAGTTCGCTCCAGCGCCGCCGTCGCCGCGCGCGGCGGGCGGTCCGGAGCAGCAGCACGGCGAGCTGAGCCTGCCCCGACGCAGGGCATGTCGTCGCGCGAACGGCGCCCCCGGAACAGGGGCGCCGTTCTTTTATCGGGTGATCCGGACCCGGCGGCGCCCATACGAGCGCCGGGGGCGTGTCAGCGCGCTGGGAGCTCCGTTCGGAACTGTCGGACGACCTGCCCGTACCACGACACCAGCGCTCGCCACTCGCCGGCACGATGCGCTACGTCGGCCGGGGGGTGGAGGAGGTGCGTGCCGCCGGCGTCGCTCCGGGTGAGCCAGATGCTCGCGGAGGCCACCTCGCCACCGCTCGGACCGAACCATTGGACCGCGAGCCAGCCGTCGTCGGGCACCTCGGCGACGTCGAGCCTGAGGCGGAGGAAGGGATCCTCCGCGGCCGTGGGCACGAGCGTGCTGGAACCCGCGAGCCGGAGTCGGGCCTCGGGGACGAGCGCGTCGCTCGGGAGGGGCGGGAAGTAGAGGGGTGTGCACGAAGCGAGCGCGATCAGCAGCATGGCAGCCAGGGCGCGCGCGAGCGCTCCGGAGTGGGCCGCTGGGGGCGGGCCTCGCCACCCGGGCCGACGGCTCATCCGCCCCCCTCGCTCCGCGCGAGCCGCAGCGCCCACCAGACGCCATCGCGACGTCGATCGATGAGGGTGAGTGGCGCCTGCACGGCGTCCTCGACCATGTCGACGCGCTCGTCGACGATCCCGGAGAGCACGAGCACGGCGTGGGGCCGGAGGACACGGGCGTAGGAGGACATGAGGTCGACGTGCGCTTCGGCGATGAGGTTGGCCACGACGACGTCGTACGTGCCGTCTACCTCGGCGGCGTCGAACGCCCCGCAGGTGAAGCGGGCGCGTGAGCGGTTGAGCGCGGCGTTCGCCCGCGCAACCGCGATGGTGTCGGCGTCGATGTCGATACCGTTCGCTTCGGCGGCCCCGAGGAGGTCGGCCGCGATGGCGAGCACGCCGGAGCCGGCACCGATGTCGAGCACGCGCGCACCTGCGAGGGGGATCTCCCCCATGATCTCGAGCACGAGCCGGGTGGTCTCGTGGTGCCCGGTCCCGAACGCCATGCCTGGATCGAGCCAGAGCACGCGCTGGCCGGCGTCGAGCGTCACACTCCGATGCGTGGGCGCGATGACCAGCGGGCCCACGCTGACGGCTACGAGTCCGGCGAAGTACTCCGAGACGTAGTCGCGGTCGTCGACCCGCTCCCACGTACCGCCCTCGGGGACGGAGCGTGTGGGCGCCTCGAAATAGGCGACCAGATCGTCGCCGTCCTCGGCGACGGCGCGAGCGCCTGCGTCCCACAGCTCGCCTCCGAGAGCGCCCTCGCCATGGGGGGCGGCGCCGGGGTACCTGAGCGCGTGTCGCACCGCGGCGTCAGGCGAGCGGCAGCGCGGCGAACTCGTCGTCGGTGACGATCGTGAAGCCGAGCCGCTCGCCTTCGTGCAGGTAGTACTCGATGTCGGCGCTGCGCGTCTGTGGTCCGAGCGATGCGCGGTCGAACGAGCGCGCCGCCGTCATGATCATCGTCTCCGCCATGCAGGCGAAGACACGTGCGTCGCCGAGATGGAGATCGATGTCGGTCCCGGTGTGCATCGAGCCGGGGGGACGCACCACGCCTCCGGGGATCACACGTACGCCGGGCACGTCTCTCACGCTTTCGTCGACGTCGGCGGGGCGACCGATGTCGAAGATCCATGCGCCCGGCTTCACGTGCTCCGGGAAGAGGACGGGCTTCGGATCGGAGGTAGCGGTGAAGACCAGATCGGCCGAGGCGCAATCGTTGATGTCGAGGCTGCAGACGATCTCGGTGGTCGTGAACTTCTTTCGCAGCGTGGCCGCGCTCCGCTCGAGGCGCTCCATGTCGCGCCCGATGAGCACGAGCCGACCGACGTCCCCCGCGATCATCCGCGCGACGCCGAAGGCGACGACCCCGTTGGCGCCGACGACCGCCGCGCAGGCGTTCGCGAGGGTTCCGCCGGAGGCGGCGAAGCGTGCCAGCAGCCCGGGAATCGCTGCGCGCACGGTGGCCGCGGTGTAGGCGCCACCGTTCGTGATCGCGATGTCGGGGACGGCCTCCTGCACCTTGAGGCCCTTCTCGCCGACCGTGGACCAGAAGGCGCCGAGGCCGAACGCCTCCGCGCCGCAGTCGCGCGCGAGCTGCGCCCCTTGGATCGCCATGCGAACCGCGATCTCGGGGTAAGCACGGATCTGATCGGGGAGCATCGGGCCACTGAGGAGGAGGACGCGCAGCTGACGGCCGTCGGCGAGCTCGATCCCCTTGATCTCGCCTTGGATCTGCGGGCGCATGAGGAGGAGCACGCGGCGCAGGAGCGCCTCCGGGAGCCAGCCGCGCCGCGCGACCTCGCCGAGCCAGCGCTGGCTCGGAGGCTGCCAGAGGTCGTCGACCGTCATCGGATGGACCATGAAGGCTGCCAAGACGATGTCGGGGCTGAGACCGCGGACGGGCGGCGGGTCGCCGAGTCGGGCCTCGGTGCGATCGCGTACGCGGGCGATGCCGGATTTCTGCCGCCAGAGACCGGCCGCGGTGATGGCGACGGCGGCAGCCACCGAGGCGAGACCCGCGCCGACGGCGGCGAGCGCGAGCGGCAGGAGCACCAGTCCGGTCGCGGTGGCGACGGCGACGTACCGTGTGGCGACGAGCACGGCCGCGTACCCCCACACCGGCACCGCCAGCGCCCACCACGGCGGCGCGCCGAACGCCGCCCAGCCAGCGAGGATACCGAGCAGCACACCGTTCCCGCGCCCCCTGTGGGCGCGCAAGGGGCGCGGCCAGGGCACGGGGTGGAGGTGGCCGAGGTAGACACCGAGTGCGGCCCACGGGCTCGCCGCCGTGAGCGACAGCGCCGCCAACCCCTTCAGCACGTCGAGGCCGAAGGAGGCGACGGCGACGGGAGCACCGGCGAGCCGGAAGACGTTCTCGACGCCCAGGAGGTGGGAGTCGAAGTCCCGTGGGTGCCGGCCGGTCACGCGCTTGACCAGGAGTCCTCCGAGCGGCAGGCTCCCGATGGCGTAACCGAGCAGCGCCGTGAGGACGGCGACGACGACGGGTTCCATCCGCACATCGTACGCCGTGGCCGAGCAGCGCGGCGCACGCCCTCGTGACATGCCGCAACGGGCACGGCCGCCGCCGGCTCCCCACGCCGGATGGGCGCGCAAGGTGTAGCCTGACCTGTGGAGAGCAGGACACCGCCGCACAACCTCGACGCTGAAAAGAGCGTGCTGGGCAGCATTCTCTTGGACAACGACGTCTTCGCCGCATTGGAGGGGACCCTCAGCGCCGATCGCTTCTACAAGGAGGGGCACCGCAAGATCTTCAAGGCGATGGAGCGCCTCTTCCGACGGAGCGAACCGACCGACCTCGTCACGCTCACGGAAGAGCTTCGGCAGACGGGCGACCTCGAAGCCGTCGGGTCGGTGCCGTACCTCATCGGCTTGGCCGACGCCGTGCCGACCGCGGCGTACGCCGAGTCGTACGCCAAGATCGTCCACGAGAAGTCGGTCCTCCGCGATCTGATCGGCGCCAGCGGCCGAATCATGCAGACCGCCTACGAGCAGGCGGCGCCGCTCGACCAGGTGCTCGACGAGGCCGAGGGCGCGATCTTCGAGCTCGCGACGAGCAAGCGCCGCTCGTTCTTCGAGGGGATGCCGCAGCTCGTCCAGGAGACGTTCCAACACATCAACGAACTCTTCACGAATCCCGACCCCGTCTCCGGGCTCCGAACCGGCTTCAAGGAACTCGACATGATGACCGCCGGACTCCAGCGCTCGAGCCTGAACGTGCTGGCGGCGAGGCCGTCGATGGGGAAAACGGCCTTCGCCCTCACCATCCTCCTCCAAGCCGCCCTGCGCGAGAAGGCGACGGTTGGGATCTTCTCACTGGAGATGTCGGGCGTGCAGCTCGTCACGAGGATGCTCTGCTCCGAGGCGCGCGTCGACATGAGCCGCGTGCGGAACGGGCAACTCTCGGATCGTGACTTCCAGCGACTCGCCGACACGGCCGGAAAGATGTCCGAGGCTCGCGTCTTCATCGACGACAATGCCGACCTCACCGTGATGGAGCTCCGGTCGCGCGCGCGCCGCCTCATGGCCGAGCACGAACTCGGCCTGATCATCGTCGACTACCTGCAGCTCATGTCGGGATCGGGGAACGCCCGCGGCACCGAGAATCGCCAGCAGGAGATCTCGAACATCAGCCGCGGCCTCAAGGCGCTCGCACGCGAACTCGACATCCCGATCCTCGTGCTGTCGCAACTCTCTCGCGCCGTCGAGACTCGGCCGAACAAGCGACCGATGCTCTCGGATCTCCGCGAGTGCGTGACGGCCGAGACACTCGTCGTCTTGAGCGACGGACGGCGTGTCCCCATCGGCGACCTCGTCGGCACGACGCCCGACGTGCTCTCCATGACGATCGACGGTCGCATCGTTCCGGTCCGGAGTGACGCCGTCTGGCGTGTGGGAGCACGCCCCGTGTTCGAGGTGCGTCTCGCCTCCGGACGACGTATCCGTGCGACGGCCGATCACCGCCTCTACGGGTTCGACGGCTGGCGCCGGGTCTCGGACCTCGTGGTGGGCGATCGCCTCGCCATCGCCCGGTCGGTGCCAGATTCGGCCCCACCGCGCAACACCGGCCCACGGGGTCGAGCCGCCCTCACCCCGTCGCCCGCCCAGGTCGCGGAGCACGTCGCGACCGACATCGGCTGGGAGGGCGTCGTGTCGATCGAAGCCGCTGGCACCGAAGCCGTCTTCGACCTCACCGTCCCCGGAACGCAGTCATGGCTCGCGGACGGGATCGTCAGCCACAATTCCGGGGCCATCGAACAAGACGCCGACCTCGTCATGTTCATCTACCGCGACGAGTACTACGACCCGCACTCCGAGAAGCAGGGGATCGCGGAGATCATCATCGGCAAGCAGCGCAACGGACCGGTCGGCTCGCTCGAGCTCCAGTTCCACAACGCGCACGTCCGCTTCAACGATCTCGCCAAGACCGGCGGCTGAGGCGCGGGCGCGCACCGGCCCCGCGGAGCACATGGCGCGGCCGCGACCGGATGTGACGCCGTACCTTCTATATCACGTCGTTATCACCCACGCACGCACATCTCGACCGTGCCTGCTGACCACGCGCTATCGTGATCTCGGACCTATCATTCGGCATGAGACGAGCCCCGCTGCAGATGCTCGTCGTGATCGCGCTCCTCGTCGTGGTCGTGCTGTTCGTGTCGAGCCGGGGCACCGGCCCGACGGGTGGGGACGTACGCTCGTACACGTCATTCCTCCGCGAACTCGAAGCCGGCGAGATCATCAGTGTGCGCGTTCGCGGCACCGAACTGAGAATCGTCCCGCGCCAGGGCGAGGCGTACGTCGTCCACGTCGCGACCCCACCCACCGACCTCGACACCCTCGCCCGCCACGGGGCCGACGTCATCGCAGTACCCCCAGGGCGCGACTGGGGCATGATCACGCTCTTCGCCCTCCCCGTGGTGCTGATGGTGCTCTTCCTCGTCTACCTCATGCGAGGGCAACGCGGCAGCTCCGACGGCGGTGCGAGCGCGTTCGGCAAGTCGCGGGCGAAACGCGTGAGTGAAGAGACGAGCACGGTCACGTTCCTGGACGTCGCTGGCTGTGAGGAGGCGAAGGACGACCTCACCGAAGTGGTCGAGTTCCTGCGGCACCCGGCGAAGTTCCACGCGCTCGGTGCGCGCATCCCCCACGGCGTGTTGATGAGCGGCCCCCCCGGATCCGGCAAGACCCATCTTGCCAAGGCCGTCGCCGGCGAGGCGAAGGTCCCCTTCTTCTCCATCAGCGGGTCGGACTTCGTCGAGATGTTCGTCGGCGTCGGCGCGGCGCGGGTTCGCGACCTCTTCGAGACGGCGAAGAAGACCACACCGTGCATAGTCTTCATCGACGAGATCGACGCGGTCGGGCGCAAGCGCGGCATGTCGGTCCACTCCGGGAACGACGAGCGGGAACAGACCCTCAATGCGCTGCTCGTCGAGATGGACGGGTTCGGCTCGAATCACGACGTTATCATCATGGCGGCGACGAATCGTCCCGACGTCCTCGACCCCGCCCTCCTCCGCCCCGGCCGCTTCGACCGACAGGTCGTCGTCGACGCCCCGGACGTGCGCGGCCGAGAGCACATCCTTCGCATCCACGCCCGCAACAAGCCGATGGCGGCGAGCGTCGACCTCGCGACGGTGGCGCGCCGTACCCCCGGATTCGTGGGCGCCGACCTCGAGAACCTCCTCAACGAGGCCGCGCTCGTCGCCGCTCGGCGTGGGCGGCCGGAGGTGCACCCTCACGACCTCGACGAGGCCGCCGATCGCGTGCTGATGGGGCCGGAGCGACGCAGCCGCGTGATCGGCGAGCGCGAGCGCAGGGTGACGGCGTACCACGAAGCCGGGCACGCACTCGCCGCCCACCTCCTCGAGCACGCCGACCCCGTCCACAAGATCACCATCGTCCCCCGGGGGCGCGCCCTCGGCTACGTGATGCAGTTCCCCGACGAAGACCGCATGTCGGCCACCCGGACGATGCTCCTCGACCGCATCGCGGTGGCGCTGGCGGGGCGCGCCACCGAGGAGATCGTCGTCGGCGACGTCACGACCGGTGCCCAGAACGATTTCCAGCAGGCGACCGACGTCGCTCGGCGCATGGTGACGCGCTGGGGCATGAGCACGAGCCTCGGCCAGGTCGCCCTCTCGAGCGGGAGCGAAGGGTACCTCGGTGACATGGAGGGCCCCAGAGCCTATTCGGAAGCGACCGCTACGCGCGTCGACGCCGAGGTCAAAGCGCTGCTCGACGAAGCGTACGCGCGTGTCCGACTGCTGCTCGGACACCATCGCGACGATCTCGACCGGCTCGTCGCCATCCTCCTCGAGCGCGAGACGCTCCACGCCGAGGAGTTCTCCGCCATCGTGCGCGGGGAGGCGCTCCCGGATCCGCTGCCGATCGGCGTGGAGCAGCGACGCCCGTCCCCCGTCGAGGGGCGCGCAGCGGGGGGGCGCGGACGAGGTGAACCCGACCCCGACGCACCGCACCCCGGCCTCGGCAGCCCGCAGCCAGGATGAGAGTTTGCCGTCCCGTCAGGGGCGGCCCGACGACGTCTGCCCCCTGAGCGTGATGTGCGCCCAGTACGGACCTCCCGTGCGAAAAATCTCCCCCGAGAAGGCATCGACCTGATGCTAGGCTCGCCCAAGTTCTCAGGGAGGAGTCACTATGGCCTCATCGCGCGAACGTTTCTCGCGCTTCCTACGTCCCAGGATCGATGCAGTCGGCCTCGAGATCGGCACCTCCGCCCTCAAGGTCGTCGAATTGCGTCCTGGAAACCCGCCGAGCCTGGCGGCGATCGGATCGCGTCCCATGCCACCTGGACTGGTGCAGGACGACTCGGTCGTCGACATCGCCGGGCTGGCAGCCGAGATCAAGATCCTATTCGACGAGGCAGGCATCCGGAAGCGGCATGTCATCACCGCGGTGAGCAACCGCCAGGCGATCACCCGCAACATCATGGTACCCAAGATGACGCTCCAGGAACTCGAAGAGGCGATCAAGTGGGAAGCGGAGCGGTACATCCCCTTCCCGATCGACGAAGTCGAACTCGACTTCTTCGTCCTCGACAACCCTGACGACATCGACGAGGGGGGCCAGCTCGAAGTCATCATCGCCGCGGCCCGCCTCGATCTCCTGACGCAGCAGGTCGAGGTGCTGCGCCAAGCCGGTCTCGAACCGCTCGTGATCGACATCAAGCCTTTCTCACTCCTCCGCTCCCTGAAGGGCGCCCTACTCGGCGAGCATCTCACCAAGACCACGCTCTCCGGCTCCACGTACACCGAGGCGAACGAGATCGGGGTCGTCCTCGAGATCGCTGCGTCGAACACCACCATCACGCTCGTGCGCGGCGAGCGCGTCCTGATGAACCGCAACATCGGCGTCTCGGGCGACGACTTCACCGCCTCCGTCCAGCGCACCTTCGGCCTCGACTTCGACAGCGCCGAGGAGGTCAAGATCCAGTACGGCACCGCCACGATCCCATCCGAAGACGAGGAGGAACTCCTCAACTTCGACGCCAAGCGCGAGCAGTACAGCCCCAGTCGCGTCTACGAAGCGCTGCGTCCGACCCTCATCGAGCTCACCACCGAGATCCGGCGGAGCCTCGAGTTCTTCCGCGTACAGACGGGCGACGCGACCATCAACCGCATGCTCGTCACCGGTGGCGGAGCCAACCTCCGCGGTCTCCCCGAAGCGGTCGGCGACACGCTCGGCGTTCGCGTCGAGCTCGGCGACACCTGGTTGACGGTGGCCGTCGACCCGAATCGGTTCGACAGCGCCTACCTCCAGAAGGTCAGCGGCGCCTTCGCTGTTCCGCTGGGCCTCGCACTCCGGGGGGTGACGGCGCTTGATTAACATCAACCTCCTCCCGAAGAGCCTGCAGCGCATCCGCGAGCCGGGCTACTGGCGCGTCCTCGCGGTGGCGTTCCCGCTCATCGTGGGCGGCGTGCTCTTCGGCATGCAGTACCTCACGAACCAGACGATCGTCAATCTCGAGCGGGACGTGCAACTCAGGCAGGACCAGCTGGCGCTCCTGCAGCCCTTCCTCGCCGAGCAGCGTGAGCTGCAGGGTCGCCAGCAGGCACTGCGCGAATTGATCAGTATCGCCGAGGAGGTCCGGCGCGGCCGCGTCGAATGGACCGCCGAGATCTCGGCGCTGCTCGAGTACCTTCCGGGCTCCACCGCCTCAGGCCAGCCGAGCATCGACTTCCAGTCGCTCAACATGCGCGCCATCTACCCCCCCGTCAGCAGCCCCGATCGGTTCGAAGGGGCATCCGTCGGCGCCGAGTTCTCCATCGCGGGGACCGCGGCGGACGTCGAGACGGTCGCTCGGTTCGTGCGCAGCCTCGAGAACGCTTCCGACTTCGGAGTCGCATTCCAGAACGCCTCGCGACGCGACGAAGGCGAACCGCACTTCACCTACTCCGTGACCGTCGGCTCGATCCTCGGAGGCCCCCGATGAAGTTCAGCCTCCAGAACCTGCGCCAGCGCGACATCGCCCTCATCCTGGTGGTGCTCACCATCGTGGGCGGCGTCCTCTGGTACTTCTACATGTACAGCCCTTCTCAGGACCGGATCGCCGAACTCGAGGGCGACATCCAGCGCCTCGACACGGAGATCCGCCGCGGCGAGGACGCCCGCCGCAACCTCCCCGACCTCCGCCTCGCCGTCGCCCTCCTCGAAGAGGAGCGCCGCGTGTTCCTCTCACAG
>JACCWH010000069.1 GCA_013697735.1 Trueperaceae bacterium
ACCGTCCTCGGACCCGGCTGGGAGGTCGGGCGCGACGCCCTGGCGGCGGCGCTCGAAGCTGCCTCCGGACCGCTCGTGCTCGACGCCGGCGCGCTCGCCCACGACCTCGCCCCGATCGTTCGCGCTCGCGGCGACGCGGTCCTCACACCCCACCACGGCGAGGCCGCGCGGCTCCTGCGCCGCGCCGGGATCGACGTCGACGTCGGCGACGATCCGGTCGGCGCGGCCGAAGCGCTCGCGAACGCCTGGGGCGCGGTGGTGGTGCTCAAGGGGGCCGGCACCGTCGTCGCCGACCCCGACGGACGCCTCGCACTCTCCCGCGCGGGTCATCCGGCGATGGCGACGGGTGGCACGGGGGACGTGCTCGCCGGCGTGATCGGCGCACTCCTCGCCGCGCGTGGCGGGGCGCGGAGTGCGGCGGAGCGCTTCGAGCGCATCGCCGCCGCAACCGTGGTCCACGGCCTCGCCGGTGAGATCGTCGGCGAGGCCGGCGGCGGGATTATCGCGAGCGACCTGGTGGCGGCGCTCCCCGAGGCGCGCCGGCGCCTCGGCCGTGCTGCGGGGCGATCCGCGGCGGCGGCCGAGGGATGAAACTCGTGCTAGGCTGCCGCGCGTGATCCGCGTCCGCGTCCCCGCGACGAGCGCCAACCTCGGTCCCGGGTTCGACTGCCTCGGCCTCGCCGTCGACCTCTTCCTCGAGGTGGAGGGCCGGCCCGCGCAGCACGACCGCTTCCGGTACACCGGGCCGGGGAGCGTCGCGAGTGGTCCCGACAACCTCGTCCACCGCGGCTTCCGCGCGGCGCATGCGACGCTGGGGCTGCACGCGCCACCCTTCGCCTTCGAGGCGCGCAACGCCATCCCGCTCGCCCGCGGGCTCGGCAGTTCGTCGGCCGCCCTCGTGGCAGGCGCGGCGATCGCCGACGCGCTCCAGGGCGGCCTCCTCGGCCGCGACGGTGTCTTCCAGCTCGTGGCCGGGATCGAAGGGCATCCCGACAACGTCGGGCCCGCCGTCTACGGCGGCTTCACGGTGGCCGCACTCCGCGCCGACGGCGGCTACGAGACCGCGGTCCTGAAGGTGCCCCCGACGTGGCGCCTCCTCTTCGGGGTACCGGCCTTCGAGTTGCCGACCGAGCAGGCACGCGCCGCGCTCCCCGACGTGGTCAGTCGCAACGACGCGGTGCGCACCGCCTCGCGGGCCGCGCTCTGGGCGGTGGCGGTCGCGCGCGACGAGCCCGCACTGCTCCGCACGGCCTCGATCGACGTCCTCCACGAGCCGTATCGGGAACCACTCGTTCCCGGGCTCGCCGCCGCACGTGCGGCGCTGCGCGCGGCGGGCGCCTACGCCGCGTTCCTGTCGGGCGCCGGCCCCAGCATCGGTGTGGTCGCTCCGGATGGCGCGCTGCCGGCGTGCCGTGCAGCCTTGGCTCGCTTCGCCGGGCCCGACGGGTGCATCCTCGAGCTCGGCGTCGGCGACGGGTACGCGCTCGACGTCCTGGCGACCTGACACCGGGCCGTTCCCCACGTCGGCCGGCTCAGTGCCGCTGCGCGTCGAGTACCTTGAAGCCCTTCGTTCCAGCGGGCGTCACGTCGCGCCACGTCGCCCAGGCGGCGAGGTCGCGCTCGTAGGGCAGCGCCCTGTTGGCGACCATCAGGAGCCGCCCGCCCGGACGGAGTGCCGTAAGGGCGGCGGCGACGAACGCTCGCGAGAGCGCCCCCACCACCTGTCGACCCACGTGGAAGGGGGGGTTCATGAGCACCACGTCGACGTCGCGCGCCCTCGGCGCCTCCGCCAGCAGATCCGACCAGGTGACCGACGGCGCGAGCTCGTCGGTCCGCCCCTCCGCAGACGCCGCTTCGAGCGCGGCGCGCGTGGAGCGGACCGCCGCGAGATCGTCGTCGAGGGCGATCACCTCGCGGGCACCCTGCGCGAGGGCGCGCCTGGCCAAGAGACCGGTGCCGCAGCCGAGGTCGAGGACTCGGGCGCCCGAGAGCTCGGGAGCGGTGGGGAGGGCCGTCGCATCGAGCAGAACGGCGGTGCCGGGATCGACGCGACGACCCGCGTAGGTCCCGACCAGGCTCCGCATGGCGCCGTCTGGACCCTCCCAGTCGTGCCAGGCGACGGGCGCCGCCGCGTCCGACCGCGGTCCCCGAAGCGATACCAGCCGCCACCCCGACGCTCGGTTCACGATCTCGACGTGCTCGAAGAGTTCGCTCGCGAAGCGCTCCGCGCGGTTCCCCCCCTCCTCCTTGTGCCAGAGGCCCCACACCACGCCGTCCGGGGTGATCGCTCGCGCCCACGCGCGGAGCTCCGCTTCGAGGCGCGCCGTGCCACGGTCGCCCGGCGGACGCCACCAGACCTCGCCTTCGGAGGCCGGGGCGAGGTCCCATGGGAGGGCGTCGAGTACGTCGGCCTCGTTCGTCCCCGACGCGAGCGCCGCGCTGCGGGCCGCGGCCGACGAGACCAGCACACGCGCCGCGATCCCCTCGGCGCGCGCGAAGGCGGCGAGCGGGCCCTGCGAGAGCGTCGCGTCGAGGACCGGGCCGCTGCCGAGGTAGGCGCGTCCGCGGCCCAGCGCCTCCGCGAGCGCCGCGAGCGCCGGATCGAGACCGGGCGCGCCACGAACGCCGATCTTCGTGGCGAGCTCGAGGTCGCGACCGGCGACGCTCCAGCGCGTCGAGGCGAGGGCGGCGTGGTCGTCGAGGACGTCCTGCAGCGTCATCGACGCAGTCTACCGGCCCCGGTGGCGTGCGGATGGCGAGGTAGGCTGCCGACGTGATCGTGTTGGGGATCGACACCTCCTGCGACGACACCGCCGTGGGCATCGTTCGCGACCGTGCAGTGCTGTCGAACGTCGTGGTATCGCAGGCGGCGCTCCACGCGCGCTTCGGGGGCGTCATGCCCGAGGAAGCGAGCCGCGAGCACCTCGGCCTGATCGACGAGGTGGCCACGCGTGCGCTGGCCGAGGCGGGCATCGCACTCGCCGAGGTCGACGCGGTCGCCGCGACGTACGGTCCCGGGCTCGTCGGCTCGCTCCTCGTCGGCCTCGGTTACGCCAAAGGACTCGCCTGGGGGCGGGGGCTCCCGTTCGTCGCCGTGCACCACTTGGAGGGGCACGTGGCGGCGAGCCTCGCGGGTGGCGGGCTCGAGGCGCCGTACCTCTGCCTGGTCGCGTCGGGCGGGCACACGGTCCTCTTCGACGTCGCCACGCCCGGCGACTTCCGACGAGTCGGCGGCAGTCGCGACGACGCCGCGGGGGAGGCGTTCGACAAAGTGGCGCGCCTCCTCGGGCTCCCCTACCCCGGGGGCCCGTCGGTCGCGTCGCTGGCCGAGCGGGGCACCGTCGACGGCGTCCCACTGCCGGTCCCCATGCGCGCTCAGCGCGGCTACGACTTCTCCTTCAGCGGCCTCAAGACCGCCGTCGCCGTGCTGCTCGAGCGGAATCCCGAAGCAATGATCGCCGACGTGGCGGCGACGTTCCAGGCGCGCGTGGTCGGCAGCCTCGTCGACGTGACGCGCCGCGCCGCCGCCGACATCGGGCGCGACGACGTGGTGGTCGCAGGCGGTGTGGCCGCGAATCGCGCGCTGCGCGCCGCGTTCGACGAGACCGGGCTGCGACTCCACTTCCCCGCACCCGGGCTCGCGACCGACAACGGTGCGATGATCGCACTCGCCGCCGCCGCGCGGCTCGCGAGCGGCCGTGTGACTCCTGGTGGTGATCTCGGCGTCGACGCTGCCCCCTACCAACCGCTGGGCGAGGGTCCCTCGCGCCCGCGCGACGCCACGGCGACCGCAACCGGACGCTCGTAGGGGGCGGCTCGACGAGCCCACCTCAGCGAACGGTCCCCCACAAACCGGCGAGGTACATGTCCTGCGTCACCACCCCGATGACCCGGTCACCCTCGGTGACGATCACGACCCGCTCGTGCGCGAGCACGCGGCGCAGGTCGGTCACGGCCACCGCGCCGTCGACCTTCACCAACTCGTCCCACGAGAGCAGGCGTTCGCGGCGAACGCCCGAGATGCCGATCGGTACGCCCCCTTCGGAGACGATGATCATGCGGTTCTCGGCCAGGGTCTGCGCCAGGTTGGCGGCGTCCACCACGGGCACGGAAGCGGCGACCTTCGCCGCGCTCGGTGGGGCGGAGAGCCCGAACGTGAGCAGCGTGGGCGTCGGGAGCCGCAGCACCCCGCGGGCGTAGCGCAGCGCGTTCGTGAAGGCGATCACGAAGACCAAGCCTTCGACGATGCCCCACACGTTGAAGGAGCCGAAGCCGAGCCTCCCCTGCCGCCCGAGCAGGAGCGAGAGGGCGAAGCTCACGAGGAGCGCGAACGCCATCGCGCCGAGCGCGCCCAGGAGTGCTTGCCTGCGGAGCTGGACGGGCGTCCTCACGCTGCACCTTCGAGTCGGAGGTCCGGGAGCGACGTGACGCCGTCGATGTGCTCGGGTCCGTCGACGTCGGCCGCGATCGCGGCGTCGCGCGAGACGATCACGCGCCCATCGATGCCAACGAGCGTCGCGATGCGCCGCTCGAGGTCGGCGAGGCGCGCGCGCCCCGTCGCGAGGCCGAGCAGCGTCCCCCATCCGACCATGCTCGCGAGCTGCCACGGGCGCTTGCGCGCCGCGTAGGCGCGGTCGATCCACGGAAGGAGGGGGGCGACGGCAGCGGCACGCACGAGGATGGCGTTGCCACCCGTGAAGCGCCCTTCGGCGAGGCGGACGAAGGTGCGACGTTGCTGCGGGAACGCGGCACGCGCATCGGCCTCGCCCACCACCGGGTAGACGAGATCGGCGTCGGGTGCGGTGGTGACGAAATCGTGAACGCCCTCGGCTCGCCACCACGGGACGTCGGCGGTGACCACGAGCAGGCGCCCGCCCTCGGCTAGGGCGAGGCCGGCGCCGAGCCCGAGCGCGAGGGAGTCGACCATGCGCGTGCCCGAGGGGACCTCGGCGTCGTAGAGGCCGGCGAGGCCGGCGTCGGTGGGCCCGATGAAGACGATGCGTCGGACGACGCCGCTCGCGCGCAAGGCGCTCAGCACGTAGGCGCCGAGCGGCGCACCAGCGAGCGGCACGAGCGCCTTGCTCCGCGCGCCGGTGGTGCGCGCGAAGCGGTCGCTCGGCCCGCCCCCGCCGAGTACGACCGCGACGACGTCGGGTTGGTTCATCGTGGCATCGTACAGCACGCTCTCCAGACGCGCCGCGGGACGCGGCTGCGTGCGCCTACGAACGGGCGGCACCCACGAACGGGCGGCGCCCACGAACGCGCGGCGCGCCCCCGGAGGAGCGCGCCGCGCGGTGTCGGTCGTTCGGTGCGTGGTGTCGGCGCGCACGAGGCGCGGACGGCGCCTAGAGTCGCTGCTGTCGAACCGTGAGCGTGGTCGTCTGGCCGTCGCGGACGCGGAACATCGACACGTGCGTCTCGTACCCCGGCGCGATCACCACGACCTCGTGGACGCCGTCGGGTAGCTCGTCGAGCACCAGGCGGCCGGTGCCGCTCGGGACGCGCCCGACTTCGTTGCCGTTCACGAACACGCGTGCGTTGCCGACGTTGGCGGTCAGGTCGAGCCGTCCGCCGATCGCGGCGAGCGTCGCCTCGACCGTCCGGTGCCGGTCGCGTTGCACGGTGAAGTTCACCGTGCTCGTCCGGCGGCCCGCGATCTCGAAGCGGGCGGTGTGGTCGCCCTCGCTCAGTGAGATGCGACCGGTCGGGGTAGTCGCGACGAAGCGGCCGTCGACGTAGACGTCGGCGCCGGCGGGGCTGCTCGTGAACGTCACGGTCCCGTCGCGGCTCAGCGCCTGAAGGCGGCTCGAGACCTGGGCGGCAGTTCCGGGGCGGATCTGCACGGTCTGGCGCTCGCTGGTGAAGCCATCGCGCCGGAACTCGATCTCGTAGCGGCCCGGTCGGAGCCCGAAGGTGAGCGGCGTGAAGCCGGCGAACTGACCGTCGACGAAGACTTCGGCGTCCCTCGGCTCCGACGTCGCGGAGAGCGTCCCATAGGCGCTCTGCTGCGGCCGCGTGCCCACGTAGTACAGGGCGGTCGACGTGACCCAGGCGTCTTGCGGGAGGGGTTGGACCACGATGGAGAGGGCGCGGGCGAAGCCGTCCTCACCGAGCCGCGAGGTCGCCTGGAAGTCGCGTTCGGTGGAGAACTGCGCCAGGTCGCGAGTGTCGAGCTCCCGCTTGGAGGCGACCGCGATCACCTTCGCGAGGCCGTTGGGTGGATCGACCGCGAACGTGTAGCGCGCGTTGCGTGGCGGGAAGTAGCGCGTGGTGTTGGCTTCGATGAAGTTCTCGCGGCCGGCGCTGTCGAAGCGGTTCGGCAGGATCTGCACGATCTCGCCCGAGGCACTGACGCTGAAGAGGTAGACGTACGAGGATTCCGAGACGCGGACGCCGATCTCGATCTCCTCACCGACGCGGTAGGCGGGCGTCTCGCGCCCGCTCGGATCGCGATCGACGAAGACCTCGACGTCGAACGTGGGGAGGGGGTTGACGACGATCGCCTGGGGGCTGACGACGATCCGCTGCGCGAGGGCGGCGGAACCGACGAGCGTGGTGGTGAGCGCGATGAGGAAAATCATCCATGAACGTGGCATGTGAGCGCTCCTTTCTAAGGGCACGCTAACGCCCACGCTCCCGACTACGCTGTGATGTCGCTTAAGTCGCCTTCATCACCAACGGCAGCGCCCGAGCACCGGCAGGGGCATACTGGGAGCATGTCGAACCGCCGCACGACGTCCCCGGCCATCGGCGAACGCCCCCCTCGCGCGATCGACGCCCTCAGGCTGCTGCTCGCGCTCGTGGTCTGCGCCGCGGCGACGACGTCGGTGCTCGTGCTGATGGCGTCGACGGTGCAGGCGGAGGGACTCGACGCTTCGCAGGTCCTACGTGCGATCGAGGAGCGGACGGGGGCGCTCAACGACCTCACCTTCCTCCTCGAGGGCGAGATCCGCGACGAGGCCGGCCAGCGCATCGCGGTCGAGATCGAGGTGATGGCGATGCCCAACCTCCCCGCCGCCAGCCTCTACATCATCCAACCGGACGCCCTCGCCGACAACCAGGTCGTCATCGACGCCGATGAGATCCGCAACTACACCTTCCTGACGAACCAGGTGAGCGTCTTCCACGCCGACGACCCCGATGCACTCGGTGGCCTCTTCCCCGAGGCGGCAGGCGCGACGTTCGACCTCGACGTCGGCCGCGTCTTCCAGGGCTGGGACGTCTCGATCGTGTCGGTGGAGGCGGGGCCCGACGGCGAGGTCTACGAATTGCGCTTCGACAACCTCGCGGCGGAGGCGCCGATCGACCACGTGCTCGCGTCGATCGACGCCGACACGTGGCTCCCGTTCCGGCTCGTCTTCTTCCGCGACGGGGACCAGCTCTTCGCCGACCTGCGCTTCGTCGACATGGTCGTGGACCAGGGTCTGACGCGCGCGGAGGTAACGTTCCTCCCCGACGACGCCGAGGTGATCGATCGGCGCCGGTGATGGCGAACCGGTGATGGCGCCATCACTCGCGCGGACGCCCGTCAGCGGCCGAGCATCTCCTCGGGTACCACCAACCGGTCGAACTCCGCCCCCTCGAGATGGCCGAGCTCGAGCGCAGCCGCCCGCAGCGTGGTGCCCTGCCGATGCGCGCGCTGTGCGATCTCGGCCGCCTTGTAGTAGCCGATCGACGCGTTGAGCGCGGTCACCAGCATCAACGACTCGTCGAGGTGCTTGCGTGCGCGCTCCGGGTCGGCTTCGATGCCGACGACGCAGTGGTCGACGAACGAGTCGCTCGCGTCGCTCAGCAGACGCGCCGACTGCAGCAGGTTGTAGATCATCACCGGCTTGAAGACGTTGAGTTGGAAGTGGCCGTGCGTCCCGGCCACCGTGACGGCGGTGTCGTTGCCGATCACCTGCGCGCAGACCATGGTGAGCGCTTCGGCCTGGGTGGGGTTGACCTTCCCGGGCATGATCGAGGAGCCCGGTTCGTTCTCCGGAAGACGGATCTCACCGATGGCGCAGCGCGGCCCGGAGGCGAGGAGGCGGATGTTGTTGCCGATGTGCATGAGCGCCACGGCCGTGCGCTTGAGGGCTCCAGAGGCCTCGACCACGGCGTCGTGCGCGGAGAGTGCCTCGAACTTGTTGTCGGCGGTGACGAACGGGTGGCCGGTGAGCTCCGCGATGGTCTCGGCGACGCGGCCAGCGAAGCCCTTCGGCGCATTGAGCCCGGTGCCCACGGCGGTGCCGCCGAGCGCCAACTCCGCGACGTGCGGGAGCGCGCGCTCGAGCGCCTCGATGCTCTTGAAGACCTGGGCCGCGTACCCCGAGAACTCCTGCCCGAGCGTGAGCGGTGTCGCGTCCATGAGGTGGGTCCGGCCGATCTTGACCACGTGGTCGAACTCGCGCGCCTTGGCGTCGAGGGCACCGTGCAACCTCCGCAGGCTCGGCAGCACGCGATCGACGATCTCGCCGTAGGCGGCCACGTGCATCGCGGTCGGGAACGTGTCGTTGGAGGATTGCGACTTGTTGACGTCGTCGTTGGGATGGACCGGGTCCTTGCTCCCCATCACACCCCCCGCACGTTCGATCGCGCGGTTGCTCACGACCTCGTTCACGTTCATGTTCGACTGCGTTCCCGACCCGGTCTGCCAGACCACGAGCGGGAAGTGGTCGTCGAGATCACCACGGAGGATCTCGTCGCAGACGTCGCCGATCATGCGCGCCGTGTCGAGCTGCAACACGCCGAGTTCGGCGTTGACGATCGCCGCGGCCTTCTTGAGGATCGCGAACGCGCGGATCACCTCGATCGGCATGCGCTCCCCTCCGATCCGGAAGTTCTCGAGCGAACGCTGCGTCTGGGCGCCCCAGTAGCGGTCGGCGGGGACGGCGACGTCGCCCATGGTGTCCTTCTCGATGCGGTGACTCATGATGCCGCCAATCTACCGCGGTGTCTCGTGGGGGCCCGCTCGGAGGGCGCGATCCTGACGCAGCGCGAAGCGGAGCAAGTCCGGAAGACCGTCACGCCAGGAACGCCAGTTGTGTCCGGCGGCGCGCTCGGCGTAGCGATGCTCCCCCGCGCGCACCTCGAGCACCTCGTGCACCTCGCGGTTGACGTCGGTGAGCCACTCGATGGTACCGACCTCGCTCGCCCACCGGAGGCCGCGAAGGTCGCGCCGCGCGAGCTCACCCGGCAGCCAGGCGTGATCCACGCCGTGGAAACGCGGGTCGTCGGGTGAACCGAGAAAGGCGCCGGACTGGGTGAGCACCGTCGCGACCGCACCGTCGCTCGCCAGCGCCACCTGCGCTGCGGCGAGCGCGCCGAGCGAGACCCCGGCGACGATCGTCTCGTCGCTCACGTCGTGCCGCTCCCGAACGAAGGGGAGCAGCTCGTCGAGCACGAAGCGCGCGTGGCGCTCGTCGAAGGCGTACTCGCGTTCGCGGTCGTCGGGCTCGACGAAGACGAGGAGGGCGTCGTCGACCTCGCCGGCCGCGCGCAGCGCATCGAAGAGGTCGGGCGTGCGGGCGACTCGGAGGAAGGCGACGCCGTCGTGGAAGAGCGTCAGTGGCAGCGGCCCGCTCGCGGGCCCGCTCGCGCCTGCGGGGGTGTGGACGATCACCCGTCGCGGTGCGCCCCACGCCGCCGAGTCGATGCGGTAGCGCGTCGCCTCCCCGGGGCGCGCCGATGGCGGCGGATCGGAGAGCGGGTGGTGGGCGTGGTCGGGGCCGCGCACCGCGCTCACCGCGGGGTACCAGGGATTCTCCCCCCGCTCCTCGCGCGCTGGATCGGCGCGGACGCGCCCGCCATCGTCGAGGAAGGCGTACTCGAAGTAGACGTCGTCGGGGAGTTCGATGCTGAAGCGGCGGATCGTGCTCGCGTCCACCGGATGCGGCGAGCGGTGCATGTCGGTGAGGTCCGACACGATCGCGCGCGCCCAGGAAGGGACGACGATGTCGAGGCGCATGGCGCGAGTGTACCCGCGTCCCGCATCGTCGCCACGTCCGGCGCCCGCCCCGCCCCGGTAGCATGCGAGGCATGCCCCCTGCGAACACCCACGCCGCGTCGTTCGACGCGCTCTCCGAAGCCACGCTCCGAGCGAGACCCTGCGCGAAATGGCGCCACTACCCCGACGACGTCCTCCCCCTGTGGGTCGCGGACATGGACTTCCCGGTCGCTCCCGAGATCAAGCGAGCGATCGTCGACCAGCTCGACCGCGACCTACTCGGCTACGGCCCGAAGAGCGGCATGCCCGACCTCCGGGAGAGCGTCGTCCACCGCCTCGCCGAGCGCTACGACTGGCACGTCACCGTCGACGACGTCCACCCCCTCCCAGGCATCATTCCCGGTCTCTACCTCGGCGCCATGGTGACGGCCGGCCCCGGCGAAGAGATCGTGATCCAGCCCCCCGTCTACCCGCCGTTCGCGACCACGATCGCGCAGTCCGGGCGCACGGTGCTCGAGAACCCGATGGTCGAGATGGACGGCCACTACACCCTCGACATCGAGGGGCTCCGCGGGGCGATCACGCCAGCCACGCGCGCCCTCCTCCTCTGCAATCCGCAGAATCCCACCGGACGCGTCTTCGAACGCTCCGAACTCGAAGCCCTCGCCGAGGTGGTGCTCGAGCACCGCCTCTGGGTCGTGAGCGACGAACTGCACGCCGATCTGACCTACGACGCCGCGCACGTCCCGTTCGCCTCCATCGGTGACGAGGTCGCAGCGCGCACGATCACGCTCTACGGCCCCACCAAGACCTTCAACGTCGCCGGCCTCAAGATCGGTTTCGCCGTGGCGCAGAACCCCGCACTGCTCGAACGACTCCGCACCACGGCCGGCTACCTCGTACCGGGACCGACGACGCCGTCGCAGGTGGCGACCGTGGCCGCGTACCGCCACGCGGGCGGATGGCTCGAGGAGACGCGCGCGTACCTGCGCGCGAATCGCGATCACCTGGCCGCGCGGCTCCGGGCCGAAGCGCCCGAGATCGCACTGCGTGCCCCCGAAGCGACCTACCTCGCCTGGCTCGACCTGCGCAGGCTCGACCTCGGCGACGCCGTCGACGAGGCGCTGCAGGCGGCCGGGCTCGGTCTGAACGCCGGCGCCACCTTCGGCACCGGCGGCGCAGGCTACGCTCGCCTCAACTTCGCCACCAGTCGCGCCATCCTCGACGCTGCGATCGACCGCCTCGTGTCGCTGGCCGCGGATCGTCGCGCCGCAACGCCTCGGGCCGCTGCGCCTCGGGCCGCCACGCTCCGAACGTGAGCGCCGGCGCCGCGAGGGCCCTCCCCCCCGGCGGCGCCTTCGATCCCTTCCCCGAAGCGCTCTCCGGATGCCGCCGCTGCGCTCGCCTCGCCCATCACCGCGAGGAGGTGGGCCGGACGAAGCGCCGAGCCTACGCCGGCGAGACGTACTGGGCGAGGCCGGTACCTGGCGTGGGCGACCCTGCGGCTCGCTTACTCCTGCTCGGGCTCGCACCCGGCGCGCACGGCTCGAACCGCACGGGCCGGATGTTCACGGGCGACGCCTCGGGCGATTTCCTCTTCCCGGCGCTCCACCGAGCCGGACTCGCCGATCGCCCGGAGAGCCGCCACCGAGGCGACGGACTCGAACTCCGCGGCGTATGGATCACCGCCGCCGCGCGCTGCGCCCCGCCCGGCAACCGGCCGACGCCCGACGAGATCGCGACGTGCCGATCGTGGCTCGAGCACGACCTCGCCGGCCTCCCGGCGCTTCGCGCCGTACTCGCCCTCGGGAGGATCGCGCACGACGCCTACCTCGATCTCCTACGTGCACGCGGCCTGGCGGTGGTGAAGGCGCGTCTCCCCTTCGCGCACGGAGCGTTCCACCCCCTCGATCGCCTCCCGGGCGCGGGCGCCGCGCGCGCGCTGCCGCTGCTCGACACCTTCCACGTCAGCCGCCAGAACACCAACACCGGCAAGCTCACCGCGGCGATGTTCGACGAGGTGCTCGCGCGCGCCGCGACGCTCGCAGGGGTCCGGGCCTCGTGAGCGCCGCCAGCGGCGACGGACTCGCCACGATCCGGCTCCCTCCCGAGCTCGAGGGGGTACTCGCGTCGGGGCATCCATGGGTCTACCGCGACCACCTGCCGGAGCGCGGACGCGGCCTGGAGAGCGGAAGCTGGGTGCGCGTGGAGGCCGGGCGTGCCGCCGCGGTCGGGCTCGCCGATGCCGACGGCGCCATCGCGGTACGCCTCTACCGGCACGCGCGCACGGGCGGCCCGCTCGCTCGTCCCGATCGCGCCTGGCTCCGCGACGCGGTCGAGGCGGCCGTCGCCCTGCGCTCGCCGATCGCGGCCTCCGGCGACGACGCCTACCGCCTGCTCTACGGAGAGGGAGACGGGCTCCCCGGCATCACCGCCGACCGCTACGGCCGCTGGGCGGTGATCAGGACGTACGCACCGTCGCTCCGGCCCGACGCCGGCACGGCCGCCGCCGAGGTGCTCGCGACGGTGGCCGAGGCGATCGGGAAGGCCGCGGACCTGCGCGGCGTGCTGCTCGCGGACGACACCGCCGCCGAGGAGGCGTCGACTCCCCACGTGCTCTGGGGCACTGCGCCGCCGCCGCGCCTCACCGTGCGCGACGGGGGGCGCAGCATGCTCGTCGAATTCGGTGTCGGTCAGAAGACCGGGCTCTTCCTCGACCAGCGCGAGAACCGACGCGTGGTGCAGGCGCACGCCGAGGGTCGCAGCGTGCTCGACCTCTTCTCCTACACCGGCGCGTTCTCCGTGGCCGCCCTCGCCGGGGGTGCGCGCACGGTCACGAGCGTCGACGTCTCCGCCGGCGCGCTCGCCGCCGCGGAGCGCAACGTCGCGCTGCTCCCAGGCGACGCTGCGACCCGGCACCGCAGCCACCGCGCCGATCTCATGCAGGGCACGCCGGACGCCCTCGACGGGGCCTTGCGAGCGCACGGCGAGATCGCCGATCTGGTCGTCCTCGACCCGCCGTCGTTGGCGCGGAACAAGTCCCAGCGACACGCCGCCATCCGAAGCTTCCGACGCCTGAACGCCGCCGTCCTTGCCCGGCTACCGGAGGGTGGGTTGCTCGCCACCGCGAGTTGCACGGCGCAGGTGTCGGTCGACGACTTCCGCGGCGCACTCGCGGCGGCGGCGCAGGACGCCGGGGTCCGCGCGCGTGTGCTCCACGAGGCCGGGCACCCCCTCGACCACCCCGTGCCGCTCCACTTCCCGGAGGGCCGCTACCTCACGTTCGTGCTGCTGCAGGTGTCGCGTCGGGGCTGAGCCGCGCCTGGAGCCAGGCGAGGACGTCGGCGGTGGCGCGTTCGCGATGCGCGTCGTGGAAGAGTTCGTGGGGGCCGTCGTGGTAGAGCCGGAGCGTCGCTTCCGGGAGCAATCGCTCGAGGTGTCGGGTAGCGTCCACGTCGGCGATGCGGTCGTTCGTACCGTGCAGGAGGAGCGCCGGCGTGCCCACGGCCGGGGCGCGCTCGAGCGCGATCGCGCCGTGCTCGAGCATGAGCGCGCCGATGCGGGCCTTCGTCGGCCCGTGGTAGATCGCGGGGTCGAGGCGGTAGGCGTCGACTTCGAGTGGATCGCGCGAAATGTGCTTCGGATCCAGCGTGAGCGTCGGTAGGCGCGGAAACGGGCGCGAGAGCGCGCGCAAGACGGCGACCACCGGTCGCGGCGGCGCCCCCACGAAGCGCAGCAGCGGCGCCGAGAGCACCAGGGCATCGGGGGCTATGCGCCCCTCCTGCACGCCTCTGAGGGCGAGGGAGCCGCCCGTGCTGTGCCCGAACACGACGAGCGGCGCCCCCGCCGTCGTGTGCCGGAGTTCGTCGACGAAGGCTTGCAGGTCGTCGAGGAGGTCGTCGAAGCGGCGCACGTTGGCGCGGTCGCCGCCCGAATACCCGTGCCCGCGCTGGTCGTACCCGTACACGGCATAGGCGCTCCGCGCGAGGTCGGTGGCGAGCCGCTCGTGTCGGGCGACGTGCTCGCCGAATCCGTGCACGAGCACGATGGTGGCGAGCGGGTCGGCGCGCGGCAGCCACGCGCGCGTGGCGAGTCGCACGCCGTCCAGCGCGATCAGATGGTCGCTTGCGTGCCGCACGCCAGCCTCCTCGGGTTCGTCGCGATCGGGCGTTCGGATCAGGTGTGGTCGGCCGCGACCTCGTGGAGTTCGATGGTCGCGTCTTCCATCACGGGATTCGACAGGATCGTCGAGGCGAGGTGGGCGAGTTGTGCTTCGACGTCGGGTCGCTCGCCGTGCAGCGTCAGCTCGATGCGCTTGCCGACGCGCAGATCGACCACGTTGTCGTGCCCGAGGCGCTCGAGCGTCGCATGGACCGCGCGACCTTGCGGGTCGAGGATGGCACGCCGGACCATCACGTGCACCACGGCGCGAAACTCAGGCATCGTGCAGCGCTCCCTCGTCGGCGCCCGCGTCGGCACCGGCCACCTCCACCGGACGCCCCGCGGTCTCTCGTAGGCGCCGCAGCACCTCGTGGTAGGCCTCCTCCACGCCACCGAGATCGCGTCGGAAACGGTCCTTGTCCATGCGCTCGCCGCTCTCGATGTCCCAGAGTCGGCAGGTGTCGGGGCTGATCTCGTCGGCGAGCCGGAGTTCGCCGGCGGCGTCGACACCGAACTCGAGCTTGAAGTCGATCACCTCGAGTCCGGCGAGCGCGAATCTCGCGAGCAGGTACTCATTGACGAGCGTCGCGAGGTCGAAGAGTGCTTCGAGCTGCTCGGGCGTCGCGATGCCGAGGGCGACGGCGGTGGCGTCGTTCATCGGCGGATCACCGAGCGCGTCGGACTTGTAGCACCACTCCACGACCGTGGGGGCGAGGTCGATCCCCTCCTCGACGCCGTAGCGCTTGGCGAAGGTGCCGGCGGCGCGGTTGCGGACGATCACCTCGACGGGCACGATGCTCACACGCCGGACCAGTTGGTCGCGCTCGGAGACGTGCTGCAGGAAGTGCGTCGCCATGCCGCGCGCTTCGAGTTCGGCGTAGAGCATCGCGCTCACGGCGTTGTTCACCACGCCCTTGTCGACCACGGTGCCGCGCTTCTGGGCGTTGAAGGCGGTGGCGTCGTCCTTGAACCGCACGAGGACGACGTCGGGATCGTCGGTGGTGAAGACCTGCTTGGCCTTCCCTTCGTAGAGCAGCTCGGGCGTGATGGGCGCGTCCACGCGGCGATGATACGTCAGCACCTTCACAGCGCGAAGCGGGCGTAGATGGCGTCGACGTGGCGGAGGAACCACGCGGGATCGAACGCCGCCGCCAGCCGGTCGCCGTCGAGGACGCACGCGGGGTCGTCGCGTAGCAGGTCGCGCAGGTGCCGCCCGGAGTCCCACGCGTCGAGACTCGCGCGCTGCACCACGTCGTAGGCCTGCTCGCGCGTGAGACCGGCAGCGATGAGCTCGTGCAGCACCCGCTGGGAGTAGACCAGGCCGTGGAGCACATCGAGATTGACGAGCATGCGCGCCTCATCGACCACGAGCCCGGCGAGCACCCGGGTCAGGCGTCGGGTGGCGTAGCTCGCGAGCGTGGTGGCATCGGGGAGGATCACGCGTTCCACGGCGCTGTGGCTGATGTCGCGCTCGTGCCACAGCGCGACGTTCTCGAGGCCCGCGGTGAGGTGGGAGCGGAGCAGTCGCGCGACGCCGGTGAGGTTCTCCGAGGCGATCGGATTCTTCTTGTGGGGCATCGACGACGAGCCCGTCTGCCCCTTCGCGAAGCCCTCCTGCGCTTCGCGCACTTCGCTCCGCTGCAGGTGCCGAATCTCGAGCGCGGCGCGCTCGATGGAGGTGCCGAGCAGCGCCAGCGCCGCGAGGAGCTCGCCGTGGCGGTCGCGTGCGACGGTCTGGTTCGTGACCGCGTCGACCCTCAGCCCGAGCCGGTGCGCGACGTGTGCCTCGACCTCGGGCGGGACGTGCGCGTAGGTGCCGACCGAACCGGAGAGCATGGCCACGGAGACGCCGTCGCGCGCGTGCTCGAGCCGCTCGAGGTCGCGGCCGAGCGCCGCATAGAGATTGAGGAACTTGAGGCCGAAGGTCATCGGCTCGGCGTGGATCCCATGGGTACGGCCGATGCACGGCGTGTGTTTGTACGACACCGCCAGGCGCCGAACCTCGGCGCGCAATGCCCGCACGTCGGCGAGCACGATCCGCATCGCTTCGCGCAGGCGCAGGTTCTGGGCGGTGTCGACCACGTCGGTGCTCGTGAGGCCGTGGTGGACGAAGCGCGCCCCCTCGCCGAGCCGCTCGGTGAGCGCGCGCGTGAACGCGACGATGTCGTGGCGCGTGCTCGCCTCGAGCTCGGCGACACGTAGGGCGAACGCCTCGTCGAGCGGCGCGGCCGCCGCCGCTTCCCGCAGACCCGCAGTCGTGCCGGCGGGGACCTCACCGAGCCGCTCCCACGCCTCGGTCGCGGCCAACTCGACGTCGAGCCACACGCGATACGTGTGGGCTTCACTCCATAGGGCGCGCATCTCGGGGGTGCTGTAGCGCTCGATCACCGGCCGAGGCTACCACCCCCCTCGCACCCGCCGCCGCGGCGCCCAAGCGCGGGGCTACGGCGCGAGGAGGCGCGCCACGGCGAGGTCTTCGAAGGCGAGCCCGACGGACTTGAAGAGCGTGGGCCGCCCGTCCGAGGGCGGCGCGCGCCCCGCCACGACCTCGTGCAGATCGGCGGCGACCTCGTCCCACGACCACCCCTCGAGCGCGGCGGCATGGAGGTCGCCCGCCTCCGCGCGGGCCGCGGCACGCTCGTCGACCACCACCGTGCAGGCGCGGACCGCCTCGACGTCGCTCTCGCGCATGCCATGGACGAACGCACCGACGAGATCGACGTGCTGCCCGGGGCGAAGCCACGCCCCGCGCACGAGGGGTTCGCGTGCGGTGGTCGCCACCGAGACGACGTCGGCCTCACGGACCGCGCGCTCGAGACCGTCCGTGACGTGCACCCGCACCGGCGTGCTCGAGCCGATGAGGTCGCGCACCTCGCCGGCGGCCCGCTCTGCGCGCTCGCGGTTGCGGCCCCAGAGCGCGATCGTCTCGTACTCGCGCACCTGCGCATGCGCGCACGCCATCCACGGTGCGAGTGAGCCGGTACCGACCACGAGGAGCCTCGTGGCGCTCGCCGTGGCGAGGGCGTCGGCGGCGATCGCGGAGACCGCAGCCGTGCGCATGCGCGTGAGCAGCGTGGCCGAGCCGGCCGCCACCGGGCTCCCGGCCGGATCGAAGAGCGTGTACCACGCCTGAACGGACGGCAGACCGCGGGTGGGATTGCTCGGCAGCACGCTGACCTGCTTCACGCCGAACCAGCCGTCGCGATCGGCACACGGCATCGTGAGGTACGCGCCGCCGTCGGGGGCGTCGAGCATGACGCGCTCGGCCGCCGAGAAGTGACTCGGAGCCTCGAAGGCCGCCCGCAGCGCCGCGAGCACCGCTTCCCACGAGAGCGCGCGGACGTCGTCGTCGTCGATTCGTCGCATGCCCCAGCCTACCCGCCACGCTTCGCGAAGGCCGCACGAAGCGTGGCCGGTAGACGTGCAGGACGGGCAAACACCGTGCCGCACGGTTGGCGCAGGGAGGCGGCGGGGTGGTAGACTCGCGCGTTGCACCTTCGTGCGTCTCTCGGCGCGAGTCGCGCTTCCAGGTGCCGTAGGAGGAAGCCCCCTTGAACGAAGGCCACGTCGTCCCCGTCCAGATCACGGACGAGATCAAGACGAGCTTCATCAACTACGCCATGTCCGTCATCGTCGACCGGGCACTCCCCGACGTCCGCGACGGACTCAAGCCGGTCCAGCGCCGCATCCTCTACGCGATGCAAGAAGCCGGCCTGCTCCCCAGCCGCAAACACAGCAAGTCCGCCGGCGTGGTCGGGAACGTGCTCGGCAAGTACCACCCGCACGGTGATAGCGCCGTCTACGACGCGATGGTCCGACTCGCACAGCCGTGGAACCTGCGCTACCCGCTCATCGACGGCCAGGGGAACTTCGGCTCCATCGACGGCGATCCTGCCGCCGCATACCGCTACACCGAGGCTCGGCTCACGCCCCTCGCCGAGGCGCTCCTCGCCGACCTCGACAAGGAGACCGTCCCCTTCAACGAGACGTTCGACGGCACCTCGCGCGAACCCGAGGTGCTCCCGTCGGCCGTGCCCAACCTGCTCGTGAACGGCGCCAGCGGCATCGCGGTGGCGATGGCCACGAACCTGCCGCCGCACAACCTCACCGAGATCGTCGACGGCCTCATCGCCATGATCGAGGATCCGACGATGGACCTCGACGGCGTGATGCGCTACGTCAAGGGGCCCGACTTCCCGACCGGCGGCATCGTGAGCGGCGAAGGCATCCGCGACGCATTCGCCACGGGCCGTGGATCGGTGCGCGTGCGCGGCCGGGCCCGCTTCGAAGAGCGCGGCGGCAAGACGTCGATCGTCGTCAGCGAGATCCCCTACCAGGTGAACAAGACCTCGCTCATCCAGACGGTCGCGAGCCTGGTGCGCGCGAAGAAGATAGAGGGCATCTCGGCGCTGCGAGACGAGTCCGACCGGCAGGGCATGCGCATCGTCTTCGAGCTCAAGCGCGACTCCCTCCCGGAGCTCGTGCTCAACCAGCTCTACAAGTACACGCAGCTGCAGACGTCGTTCTCGTTCAACACCATCGTGATCGTCGGGCGCTCACCGAAACTGCTGCCGCTCCTCGACCTGATGCGGCTCTTCCTCGAGCACCGCGCCGACGTCGTCCGCAAGCGCACGACCTTCGAGCTCCGTAAGGCGCGCGAGCGCGCCCACGTGCTCGAGGGCTATCTCATCGCACTCGACCGCATCGATGAGGTGATCGCACTCATCCGTGCCTCCGCCGACGGTCCCGAGGCCCGCGCGGGCCTCATCTCCGAGTTCGCCATGAGCGACATCCAAGCGCAAGCAGTCCTCGACCTCCGACTCCAGCGCCTCACGGGTCTCGAGCGCGGCAAGATCCAGGAGGAGTACCGCGGCCTCATGGAGGAGATCGCCCGTCTCGAGCTGATCCTCGGGCAAGACGAGGAGCTCTGGCGCGTGATCACGGCCGAGCTCAAGGAGGTCAGGAAGCGCTTCGGCGACGAGCGGCGGACGCAGATCGCCGATCTCTCCGACGACATCGACAAGGAAGACCTCATCGCCGAGGAGGCGATGGTCGTGACGCTCACGCGCGGCGGCTACATCAAGCGCACGCCCGCGTCGGCCTACCGGGCGCAGATCCGAGGTGGCCGCGGCACCACCGCCCAGAAGACCAAAGACGAAGACGTCAACAACCTCCTCCTGGTGGGGAGCACGCACGACTACCTGCTCTTCTTCACCGACCGGGGGCGCGTCTACCGCGAGAAGATCTACGACCTGCCCGAGGCGGATCGCGCTGCGCGCGGGAACCACATCCGCAACATCCTCCCGCTCGTCGACGACGAGGCGGTCCAGACGGTCCTCACCACCACGCGCCTCGACCAGCCCGGCTACTTCGTCTTCGCCACGCGGCAGGGACTCGTCAAGCGCACGCTCATCGCCGACTACTCCAACATCAACTCCTCGGGTCTCATCGCCATCAACCTCGTCGACGGCGACGAGCTCGTCGCGGTGCGCATGACCGACGGCAAGGCCGACGTGATCCTCGCGACCGCCGCCGGTCTGGCGATTCGGTTCGAGGAGAGCCAGACGCGCGAAACCGGACGCGCCACCCAGGGCGTGATCGGCATCCGGCTCCGCCCGGACGATCACGTCGTCAGCCTGGCACTCGTCGCCGAAGCCGACCGTGCGCGCGCCGAGCTCCTCGCCGTCTCGTCGCAAGGCTACGGCAAGCGCACGGCGCTCGACGACTACCCCCGCCAGGGACGCGGCGGCCAGGGCGTCATCACCCTCAAGGTCACGCCCCGCATCGGGCATCTCGTCAGCCTCTCGCCGGTTCTCGGCGAGGAGGAGCTCTTCGCACTCTCCCAGGGAGGCATCTTGATTCGTACCCGCGTCGACACGATCAGCCGCTACGGCCGCTCGTCGCAGGGCGTGACCATCATGCGGCTCGGCGCCGGCGATCACGTGGTGCAAGCGCTCGTCCTGCCGGCGGAAGAGCAGGTCAGCCAGGCGATCGCCGAGGGCGAGTCGCTGCAGATGCCGCCGTCGGCATCATGAGCGAGCGCGCTGCGCCGCCCGTCATCCTCGATTGCGATCCCGGGCACGACGACGCGTTCGCGATCGCGCTGGCGGCGGTGCACACCGAGCTCCTCGGCATCACGACCGTAGCCGGGAACGCGCCGCTCGCCGCCACCACCCGGAACGCACTGGTGGTCGCACAGGTACTCGACCTCGACGTCGCCGTGCACGCCGGCAGCCCGCGCCCCCTCGTCGGCGAGGGGAGGACGGCTGAGTTCATCCACGGCGACTCCGGGCTCGATGGGCCGCCGCCGCCGGAACTCCACCGCTCCGCCCTTTCGAACGACGCGGTGCGCTTCATCGTCGATACCGTGCGCGCGCGTCCCGGCGCCGTATGGATCGTGGCGACGGGCCCGCTGACGAACGTTGCCCTCGCGCTCCGCGTGGCACCCGATCTGCACGAGCACCTCGCGGGCATCGCCTTCATGGGGGGCGGCGTCCCGTTCGGCAACGTCACGCCTGCAGCCGAGTTCAACATCCTCGTCGACCCAGAAGCCGCGCACGTGGTGGTGTCGTCGGGGGTGCGACTCGTGATGGCGGGCCTCAACGTCACGCACGGCTGGCTCGTCGACGGCGGCGTGGCCGACGATCTGCGCGGGACGGGCAGCGATGCGGCGAATTTCTGCGCCGCCCTCATCGACTACTACTGCGACGCCTACGCACGCGCGTTCTCCGGCAAGGCAGAGGGTCCGCTCCACGACGCCTGCGCGGTCCTGGCGCTCACGCATCCCGAGCTCTTCGAGCGCGAGTCCTACCACGTCGAGGTCGAACTGACCGGCACCCACACGCGCGGCATGACCGTCGCGGACCTGCGCGGCGTGCGCCAGAGCGCGCTCGCCAACGTCGAGGTGCTCACGTCGATCGACGCCCGCGCGGCCACGGCGCTGCTGATCGAGACGTTCGCCACCTACCGCTGAGCGCCCGCTGGCCCCCCGCGGTAGCATGCGCTTCGTGGTCGAGTTCCGGCACGTCACCAAGACCTACGCGCGTACCCACACGCACGCGCTGAAGAACGTCGACTTCTTGATCCGCAAGGGCGAATTCGTCTACTTCACGGGTCACTCCGGTGCCGGCAAGAGCACCCTGCTCTCGCTCGTCCTCCGCCGCATCACGCCCAGTGAGGGCGCGGTGGCGATCGCGGGGCAGGACCTCGCGCTCCTGCGCGAGTCACAACTCCCGCTCCTACGCCGACGGATCGGCATGGTCTTCCAGGACCACCGGCTCCTCCCGAAGCTCTCCTCGCTCGACAATCTCACCTTCGCCCTGCGCGCCACGGGGTACCGCGGGAACTACGAGCAGCGGGCGCTCGGCGCGCTGCGCCAGGTGGGCCTCGCGCACAAGCGCAAGGCCTACCCCATCGAGCTCTCCCTCGGTGAGCAGCAGCGCATCGCCATCGCGCGCGCGCTGGTGACCGACCCGCCACTGCTCCTGTGCGACGAGCCGACGGGCAACCTCGACCCCGACACGTCCTGGGAGATCCTCGAGCTCCTGAACGACGTCAACATCAAGGGGACGACCGTGATCGTGGCGACGCACTCGCGCGACCTCGTCGATCGCTTGAAGCGGCGGACGATGGTGCTGCGCTCGGGTGAACTCGTGCGCGACGACGATCGAGGCGGGTACTCGCTCTAGGCGATCTCGACCTGAAGAGGTCCGCCGCGTTCAGAGTTCGGCGACGGAGTAGTCGAGCCGGTCGTCGCTCACGATCATCTCCAGGAACTGCCGGTGCGAGAGCGCGTCGATCATCGCGAAGGAGTGCTCCTTGTCGATGTAGATGCCCTCCTTCATCACCGTGTGCCCGTAGACGCCGAAACGGTGGCCGGCCTGCTGCACGAGCTCCGGCTTCTCGTACCACCAGGTCTTCGTGTCGACGTCGTGATAGAAGAAATCGTCGAAGTGCTGCATTCCCACGGTCGGCCCGGCGTGCGCGAAGTGGACGCCGTAGTGCTCCACCTCCCGCGGGAAGTCGGAGATCCAGGCCTTGAGGTCGTCCGGGAGCTCCACGCCGCCGTGCTCGGCGTCGAATTCGCGGTGCTTGAGCCCACCGCGCGTGCCGAGCTCGTAGGTGTGTCGGAGGGCCGCCTCGTCGTGGTTGCCGAGGATGATCTGCAGGCTCGCGCCCGCCTTGTCGGCGAAGTCCTTGAAGCGGTAGAGCTCGCGAATCTGCGCCTTCGCCGCGCGGCGCAGGTGTCCGGGATCGTCGAGGTCGTAGTGTTCGGCGCCCACCGCGAGCGCATAGGCCCGCTCGTCCTTGTAGTGCACGAGATCGCCCACGCAGACCACCTGGTAGCGTCCCGAGAGGAGCGCGTCGCTCGGCTCGTACTTCGGAGTGCAGGCGGCGGTCGCCTTCAGGACTCGCCAGAGGTCGGCCCACATCCCGTGCACGTCGCCGATCGCGACGACCTTGATCATGCGCCCGACTCCTCACGCGCACCCGAACGCACCAGCAGCGCACGTAGGGCGGCGTAGAGCTCGCGAGCGCTCGCGGGGTCGTTGCCGTAACCGCCGTGCCGTACCAGCAGGCGAGCCGCCGCGAGCCCCTGCCCCTCTTCCTTGAGCCGCTCGAGTAGGCGGTCGATCATGCGCTGCCCCTCGGCGGTCAGGCCACGCGCTTCGGCGGCGGCACGCAGCACGTCGGGAGCCGCTCCGTCGGCGTCGTCCGGTGCGGTACGCGGCGGTGCGCTGGCGCGCTCGGCGTCGACCTCGAGATGCACGGCGCCGTTCCCGCCACGCTCGTCGTGCACGTCGTTGGCCGGCACGGCGTCGGCCAGTCCGTCGTCGGCCAGTACGTCGTCGAGGACCATGCCGCTCTCGGCGTCGTACGGGACCCACTCGGGAGCCCGGACGGGTGCGTGGAGTCCGAAGAGTTCCACCGCACGTGCCAGCGCGAGATCCGCGGTCCGCTCGGCCGAGGGCCGCCCGACGCGACCATGATCGGCGACCGCGCTCTTCACGACGTCGCCGACGCGCACGGTGGAGCCGATACCTCCCTCGACGGCGACGACGGTGAGGCTCCAGCCGTGGACGCCGACGACGGCGTCGAGCCGCCCGCACACGTCGGCACGTCGCAGTCGAGGCATCACGAGCGCAGCGTCACCAGATTCGCTGACGTCGAGCGGATCCCAGGTGACGGCGCTGCGGGGGAAGGGGGCCTGGAGACGCGTCCAGGGCGTGTCTGACACCTGCGAACGATACCATGAGACGTGCACCGTCCGGGTGGGGCCGGGCGCACTTCGACGCGACGGAGCAGGACCACGAGGCGCTCGGGCACGAGCGGCGCTCCGCGCGGCGGTAAGGTGGTGGCATGCTCCGGCTCCTCCGTTCGGCACGCCTTGCAGTGCTCATCCCCTTCGTCCTGGTCACGCTCGCCTCGACGACGGGCGTGGCTCGGTCCACTCCGAGCGTCGGCGTGACGCCGACGTCCCTCGACGTGGGCGACGCGCTCACGCTCGACGCCCGCGGCCTCCCTCCCGGCAGCGAGCACGTCGTGGTACTCGAAGCGCCCGACGGGAGCGAGCGTCGCAGTGTGCACGAGGCCGACGCCGACGGGCGTCTCACCCTGTCGCTGACGCTGGACGTGCCCGGGACGCATCGCGTCCGCCTCGCGGGCGACGCGGTCGAAGCCCTCTTCGTGGTGCGCGCGGTCGCCACGAACGATCGGGCGCGAACCGAACCCGAGCCACCCGTCACCGAACCAGAACTCGAGCCAGAAGCTGAGCCCGAACTCGAACCCGAGCCCGAGCCCGAACCGTCGCCGCCCGTCGGTCCCGACCGCCCGGACGCCGACGCCCCCCTCCGGACCGACGATCTCGACGTCGTGCTCGAAGAGGGCGGCGCGCACCTCGTCGGCCCCGACGGCGACGTCCGCTGGCGCTTCGAGCGACCGTTGGGGAGCGGCGACACGCGGGCCGCGCTCCTCCACCTCGGTCGAGCCTGGATCGCGCACGGCAACACGCTCTTCGAGGTCGACGTCGAGCGCGGACACGTGATCCGCCGCACCCCCCTCTCCGGGCCCATCGTCGCGCTCGCACCGGCTGGTACCGGCGTCCGGGCCACCGTGCTCGTGTCGCTCGCGGGCGGCACCATCGAGTACGAGCACCGCGTCGCGGATGGCGTCGCCGATCCGATCGCCACGTTCGACCCGTTCTCGCCCCTCTTCGGCTGGGCGCTGCGCGAAGCGGACGTCGCCGATCCCGCTGCCGCCATCGCCGCGGACGGGACGAATCCGCACCTCCACGTCCGCGTCGCCGCCGGCGCAGCGACGCAGAGCGAACGCGACGATCACATCGCGTCGGCGCTCGCCACCGCCACCACCTTCTACGACCGAGCGCACGTCGCACGCGGCCTCGTTGCCCTCGAAGCGTGGGACGCGGCCGAGGAGGCGATGGCCGGGGCCGTCGAAGACTTCCGCGCCCGCGGCTACGACCCGCATGGGCTGATCGACGGCGCGATCCACGATCGCTACGGCTTCCCGCTCCGACCGATGCGACAGGCGGTGGAGCGCGGCGACCTCGAGGCAGCCGACTTCTGGGCCCCGTGGCTCGTGGCCACGGCCGCACCGGAGCTACCGAACGCCGCCGGCACGTTGCGCGACTACGCCGATGCGCTCCTCGCCGAGGGTCGGCGCGACGAGGCCGCGATCTGGCGCGCTGAGGCCGGACGCTTCGGAGCCGTCAGCACCCGGACGGTGCTCGGCGAGACGGCGCTCGGCCTCGGGCGCGGCGGCTGGTACGCCGCGGTCGCGCTGCTCGTCGCGACACTCCTGCTGCACCTGACGCTCGTCGCCAAGTACTGGCGACCGCAATCGCTGCTGATCCGGCAGGCGCGTGAGACCGGAAAGCGCGTCGGGCCCCTCGCTCGCTGGCGCGCGATGCGCTACTACGGCACCACCGAGAAGGTCGCCCTGCTGCTCATGCTCGCCGCCGCCTACTCCGTTGCCGCACTCGCGGTCTGGTCGAGCGCCGGCGACGTCGCGGTCCGAGCCGCCTCGGCCGGACACCTCGAGGCGCCCTTCGTGGCGCCACTCTTCGCCCTCGACGACGGCGATCCGGGGCGCACCGCGCTCATCGACGGCTATCTCGCCGCGCGGCGAGGGCAGGAGGAGGCGGCGCGGCGATCGTACGAGCGCGCCCTCGCCCTCGGCGATCCGGATTCCGGCGCCGCCCTCGACGCGCTCGCAGCAGGTGAGCGCGTTCCAGCCCCCTCACGCCTGGCATTGCGCGAGGCGGTCACCGGCAGCTGGTCGACGGCGGTCGGCCGTGCCTTCGCGAACCCCTACCGCGTGCTCGCCGACGGTGTGGCGGCTCCGCGCGTACCGGCGTGGGCGTGGCCCACGATCATCACGCTCTTCGTGATCGTGGCGCTGATCCATGTCGTCGCCCTGGCGGTGCCCCGCCCGCGGATGGCGCGCAATGCGCCGCGGACGGCGGCGTACCACACGCTCTCGGTGCTGGTGCCGGGGAGCGGCGCCGCGGACGAACTCTACGGCGTGCTGTTGCTCGTCCCGACGGCCGTCTTCGGACTCGACGCGCTCATGCAACTCCTCGGAACCGGCAGCCCGCTCGGCATCCCGCTCCGCACGAGCGCCTGGATCCTCGGTGCGCTCTACGTGGTGAACGCGGTCGCCGTGGGGATCGAGTACACGTCGTACCGACGCCGGATGGTCGATCTGCGGCGCGACCAGCCCGACCTGGCGCGCGCCTACGGTTTGCGTGAGCTCGCTCCCGAACGCTGAGGAAGGCGTGAGCGCCGCCGTGTCACGCGCGCCCTCGGGCTTCGTGCTCGTGTTCGCCGCCGCCGTCCTCTGGGGGTTGATCGGTCTCTTCACGCGAGCGGTCTTGGACGCTGGCGTCGGCGCGCTCGAGATCGCCTTCTGGCGAGCGCTCCTCGCAGGTGGCGCCTTCGCCCTCCACGCGCTCGCCATCGGTCGGCTGAAGGTCGGTCGCAGGAGCGACCTCGCGGCGATGGCAGCGTTCGCGCTCGTCGGCGTCACGCTCTTCTACGGGTCGCTCTCGCTCGCCATCGAGAGCGGCGGCATCAGCCTCGCCTTCGTGCTCCTCTACACGGCACCGGCGTTCGTGGCGGTGCTCGCGTGGCCGCTCCTGGGCGAGCGCCTGAGCCCATTCAAGGCGAGCCTGGTGGGGTTGGCGCTGCTCGGGGTGCTGCTGGTGGCACTCGCCGGCGACGGTGCGAGCGGCGTGCGCGTCACGAGCGTCTCCCTCACCTGGGGACTGCTGGCCGGCCTCTCGTACGCCTCGTACTACCTCTTCGGGAAATGGATCCTGGCTCGCTACGCCACCGTCACGATCTACGCCGTGGTCCTGCCGATCGGCGCCATCGGGCTGCTGCCGTTCGTCGCGTTCACGCCCAAGGGGGCCACGGTCTGGCTCCTCCTCGTGAGCCTGTCACTCGTCTCGACGTACCTCGCCTACCTGCTCTACTACACCGGCCTCCGCACGGTCGAAGCGTCGCGCGCCGTGCTGGTGGCGACGATCGAACCGGTCGTAGCGGCGAGCCTGGCGGCCGCGATCTACGGTGAGCGGCTCGGGCCGCTGGGCGTGGCCGGGGCGGCCCTCATCCTCGTCGCCGCGGGTGCGGCAGCGCGCCGTCCCTGGGGCCGACGCTCGCGCACGCTCGGTGACGAGGCGCCACCGTCGGCCTCACCACCCGTCGAGGGGCGCGGCCCTTGATTCCCCCGCGCGACGGTGCTACCTTGCGTATTCGTCACTCGTGCATATGATTGCATGCTGAGACAGCTCCCTGATGACACCTTCCGACCACACCCGCACTCGCGCTCGACGCCGTTAGCCTTCCCCTCCCGGAGCGCCGCCGTCGTGGCCCGCGTGCCGGGTCCCGCTCGCTTGTCGTGTCCCGCACCGTCGGCCCCACCATCGCCCTGGAGGAACCCATGCCCCACTCAGTGACACCCGTCAAGAAGGTCGTGCTCGCCTACTCGGGCGGGCTCGACACGTCCGTCATCCTGCACTGGATCAAGGCGACCTACGGCGCCGAGGTGATTGCGTTCACCGCCGACATCGGTCAGGGCGAAGAGGTCGAGGAGGCGCGCCTGAAGGCGCTGGCGACGGGTGCCTCGCAGGCGTACGCGCTGGACCTGCAACAGGAGTTCGTCGACGACTTCGTCTTCCCGGTGCTGCGCGCCGGCGCGATCTACGAGTCGTACTACCTCCTCGGAACCTCCTTCGCCAGACCGCTCATCGCGAAACACATGATCGAAGTCGCCGAGCGCGAGGGGGCCGACGCGGTCGCGCACGGCGCCACCGGCAAGGGCAACGACCAGGTCCGCTTCGAGCTCGCCTATTACGCGCTGAAGCCGGACGTGACCGTGATCGCGCCCTGGCGCGAATGGGACCTGCGCTCGCGCGAGCAGCTCATCGACTTCGCGGAAAAAAACCAGATCCCGATCGCCAAGGACAAGCGCGGCGAAGCCCCCTTCTCGGTCGACGCCAACCTCCTGCACGCCTCCTCCGAGGGCAAGGTTCTGGAGGACCCGGCGCAGGAGGTTCCGGACTACGTCTTTTCGCGCACGCTCTCACCGGAGGAGGCGCCCGACACCCCGACGGTGGTCGCGGTGGAGTTCGAGCGCGGCGATCCGGTAGCGATCGGCGGGGAGCGCCTCTC
>JACCWH010000116.1 GCA_013697735.1 Trueperaceae bacterium
GCTAGAGGTCGAGCCGCGCCTTGTGCGCGTTGTCTTCGATGAACTCGCGCCGGGGCGGCACCTCGGTGCCCATGAGCATCTCGAAGGTCTCACTCGCCTCGAGCATGTCGTCGATCGTGACGCGCAACAGGACTCGACTCTCGGGGTCCATCGTGGTGGTCCAGAGCTGCTCGGGGTTCATCTCTCCGAGACCCTTGAAACGCTGGATCTCGATGTTCTTGCCGCGGTGCTCCTTGAGCACCTTCTGGAGCGCGGCTTCGTCGAAGAGGTACTGCATCTCCTTCTGACGGCCGATCTTGACGCCGTAGAGCGGCGGCTGCGCGATGTAGAGGTAGCCGGCGTCTATGAGCGGCCGCATGTAGCGATAGAAGAACGTGAGCAGGAGCGTCCGGATGTGCGAGCCGTCGACGTCGGCGTCGGTCATGATGATGATCCGGTGGTAGCGGACGTCGGCGAGGTCGAAGTGGGCGTCGTCGCCCGTCCCTTCGACGCCGGCCCCGATGGCGGCGATCATCGCGCGGATCTCGGCGTTCTTGAGGATCTTGCCGAGATTGGCCTTTTCCACGTTGAGGATCTTGCCGCGCAGCGGCAGGATCGCCTGGAAGCGCCGCTCGCGTCCTTGCTTCGCCGAACCGCCGGCCGAATCCCCCTCGACGATATAGATCTCCGAAACGGCTGGGTCTTGCGATTGGCAGTCGGCGAGCTTGCCAGGGAGCTCATCGTTCTCGAGCGGGTTGGCGCGGCGCACGAGGTCGCGCGCCTTGCGCGCCGCTTCACGCGCGCGAGCAGCCGAGGCAGCCTTCTCGATGATGGTCTTCCCCGTCTTCGGGTTCTCCTCGAGCAGCTCGGTGAGGCGCTCGTAGACGACCGATTGCACGGCGCTCTGCGCCTCGGGGTTGAGGAGCTTCACCTTCGCCTGCGATTCGAACTGCGGATCGCCGAGCTTGACGGAGATCACGCAGGCGATCCCCTCGAGGTAGTCGTCGCCGGTGGGCGTCGCCTCACCCTTCTTGAGCAGGTTCTTGTTCTTGGCGTACGTGTTGAGCACGCGGGTGTACGCGGTCTTGAACCCGGTGAGGTGCGTGCCACCGTCGCGGTTCGTGATCAGGTTGGCGTAGGTGAGGATGGTCTGGCCGTAGCCGTGCGTGTGCAGGAGTCCGACCTCCACCTCGATCGTCTCCGGCTTGCCGTCCTGATCGATGGTGACGGAATCGCCGATGCGGATCGCCTCGGGGTAGAGGCGCTTCTCGTCTCGAACGAGGCTCTCGGCGAACGCGGCCACGCCGCCAGTCTCGTGGAAGACGTCTCGGCGGACCTCGGTGTGACGGTGATCCTCGAGGATGATCTTGACGCCGCCGGTGAGGTAGGCGAGTTCTTTGAGTCGTCGCTTCATACGCGCGTGATCGAAGCCGTCGGGAACGTCCTTGAAGATGGCGGGATCGGGGCGGAAGGAGACCTTGGAGCCACTGTGCCCCTTCGGTGCAGCGCCGATCTCGTGCACGGGCTCGACCACTTCGCCACGCTCGAAGCGGATGCGGTGCTTGATGCCGTTCTGCCAGACGTCGGCCTGGAGGTAGGTCGAGAGCGCGTTCACCACCGAGGAACCGACGCCGTGCAGGCCGCCGGAGACCTTGTACGACTCGGAGTCGAATTTTCCGCCGGCGTGGAGTTGGGTGAAGATGACCTCGATCGCCGGCTTCCCCTCGCTCGCCATGATGCCCACCGGGATGCCGCGGCCGTTATCGGAGACGGCGGCCGACCCGTCCTTTTCGAGCACGACCTCGATCTCGTCGGCGTGCCCGGCCAGGGCCTCGTCGACGGCGTTGTCGATGATCTCCGTGAGCAGTTGATGGTACCCGTCGACCCCCGTGCCGCCCTGCACGTACATCGCGGGGCGCATACGCACCCCGTCGAGCCCCTTGAGAACCTTGATGCTATCAGCCGTGTAGGCGGTCGTCACAGAAGAGCCTCCGAATCAGATACCGCGCGATACGCGGCTGTCGTACGACCGCCAGCGACCACCAGAGCGTCGGCGAGACACCTGGTCGCGGACGGGGCTCCGCAGGAAACGATGCGATGGGAAGCGGCACGACGGCCGTTTCACGCACCTCCATGATACCCCGCGCCGGGGCCCAGGGTCAATCAAGAGATACCGTGCAGGACGCGGCTCGTGCCGCCTCGACCGTAATGCGCCGCCCGCCGACCACAGCTCCGACCACAGCTCCGACCACAGCTCTGGGCGCAGGGTCGGGCGCAGGGTCGCGCCGGCGTGCGTGCGCCGGCGTGTCACGCTTGCGTGACGCTCCAAGACGTAGGGTTCGACGTCGCCGTCCCGACGCACCAGGCGGTCCACGCCACCAGGTGTCGCTGCGACGCCGGCGAATCGAGGAGGCTTCATGCATCGCGTTCTGAGCGCCCACGTCGTCACGGTCTGCATCGTGCTCCTGTCTGCCTGCGGCGGTGCCCCCCCTCCCGCCGAGGCGACGGCCCCGACCGCGCCGCAGCTCGCACTCGAGGTGGTGCCCCCCAAGAGCCTCGATTTCTCCTGGAGCGACGTCGACCTGGAGACGTCGTACCGCCTCCTCGAGCGGCCGGCCGGCGCGAGCGCCTTCGTGCGTGTCGCGGAGATCGCGTCCGACAGCTCGGCGTTCCGTTTCGACGTCTTCTTGAGCGCGCGAACCGGCGCGAGCTACGTGCTGCAGGCCTGCAACGACGTCGGCTGCAGCGAGTCCAACACCGTGAGCGTGAGCGACGCCTTCGCTCGGCCCATCGCATACCTCAAAGCCTCGAACACCGACGCCGACGACGAGTTCGGGTGGGCGGTCGCGCTCTCCGGCGACGGCAGAACGCTCGCCGTCGGCGCCCACTTCGAGGACAGCAGCGCCACCGGCGTCGACGGCATCGGTGCGACCGACGGCGCACTCGACTCCGGCGCCGCCTACGTCTTCGTGCTCGACGACGACGGCGCATGGACGCAGCAGGCCCACCTGAAGGCGTCGAACACCGATCCCGGGGATCGGTTCGGGTGGGCGGTGGCCCTCTCGGACGACGGTGACACGCTCGCCGTGAGCGCCATCTTCGAAGACGGCATCGCGACCGGCGTGGGCGGTGACGAGACGAGTCAGGCGGCACCCGACTCGGGTGCCGCGTACGTCTTCACGCGCAGCGACGCGGGTGTGTGGTCACAACAGGCGTACGTCAAGGCTTCGAACACCGGCGCGGGCGACACCTACGGCGCGTCCGTCGCGCTCTCCGGCGACGGGGACACGTTGGTGGTGGGCGCGAACTTCGAGGACGGCTCCGCCGCCGGCGACGGTAGCGACGATCTCCTGCCGAACTCGGGGGCCGCCTACGTCTACGTCCGCACGGGCGCAACGTGGGCGTTCGAGGCGTACCTCAAGGCCTCCGACGCCGCCGCCGACACCTGGTTCGCCCAGGCGCTGGCGATCTCCCGCGACGGCAGCACCCTCGCAGTGGGATCGAACCGGCAGCACGATCCGGGCGTCGCCACGTCGGGGGCGGCGTACGTCTTCCGACGCACCGGCTCGAACTGGTCGGAGGAGGCGCGCCTGGCGGCCTCGAACCCCGGCTTCTTCGATCTGTTCGGGGGCTGGCTGGCGCTCTCCTCCGCCGGCGACGTCCTCGCCGTGAGCGGCTGGCGTGAAGACGGTGGCGCCACCGGCATCGACGGTGACGAGAGCGACGACTCGGCGACCGACGCCGGAGCCGTATACGTATACCGGCGCGCGGGCACCGGTACCTGGACGCAGGAGGCGTACGTGAAAGCGTCGAACACGGGTGCCGGGCACCTCTTCGGCGTTCGCCTCGCCCTCTCGGGGGACGGCGACACGCTCGCGATCGGGGCGTCCGGGGAAGCGAGCGCCGCGCAGCTCTTCGAGGGAGACCAGAGCGACACCTCCGCCCCAGGCGCCGGCGCGGTCTTCGTCTTCATGCGCAACGAAGCCGGCGACTGGTCGCAGAAGGCGTACGTGAAGGCGCCCAACGCGCGGGCGAACGCCAACTTCGGCGTCGTCGCCCTGAGCGAGGACGGCCGAACGCTCGCCGTGGGCGCGCCCCGCGAAGCGAGCGGCGCGACGGGCGTGGACGGCGACGCGAGCGACACTTCGGCGCCGGGAGCCGGGGCGATCTACGTGTATTGACCTCAGGCTCGGGTCTGACCGTCGCCGTCGATCACGTACTTGTGCGTCACGATCTCAGCGAGGCCCATCGGCCCCCGCGCGTGGAGCTTCTGGGTGCTGATCCCGATCTCGGCGCCGAAACCGAACTCGAACCCATCGGTGAAGCGCGTGGAAGCGTTCACGAGCACCACCGCAGCGTCGACTTCGTCCTGGAACCGCTGCGCCGCCGCACGCGAGCGCGTCACGATCGCCTCGGAATGCCGGGTGCCGTAGCGGTCGACGTGCGAGAGGGCGTCGTCGAGACCGTCGACCACCCGCACCGCGAGTTCGAGGTCGTGATACTCCGTCTCCCAATCCGCCTCCGTCGCACGTTCGACGTCGTGCTCGCCAGCGGCGATGGCGAGCGTGCGCTCGCAGCCGTGCAGCTGTACGCCGGCGTCCGCGAGGGACCCGAGCAGGCGCCCGAGCAGCGACGACGCCACCTCGCGGTGCACGAGCAGCGTCTCCATGGCGTTGCAGACGCCCGGACGCTGGACCTTGGCGTTCATGGCGATCGCGTGCGCGACGTCGAGATCGGCGTCGGCGTGGACGTAGACGTGGCAGTTGCCGACGCCCGTCTCGATCACCGGTACTCGGGCCGTCCGGACCACGTGGTCGATGAGCGCGCCACCGCCGCGCGGAATGGCGAGATCGATGCGCCCGCGCGCCTGCAGGAGTCGCGTGACGAGCGCTCGGTCGGGGTCGTCGACGAGCGTGATGGCGTCGGCGGGAAGCCCGAATCCGCCCAACGCGCGCCGCATGCTCGCGACGAGCGCGCGGTTGCTCGCGAGCGCATTCGACGAACCGCGCAGCACCGCGGCTGATCCGGCACGCACGGCGAGCGCTGCAGCGTCGACCGTCACGTTCGGTCGGGATTCGTAGATCATCGCGATCACGCCGAAGGGGACGGTCACCTTGCGCACCCGCAACCCGTTCGGGAGCGTCCAACCATCGAGCACGCGGTGGAGCGGGTCGGGGAGCGCCGCCACCTGCCGCACGGCAGCCGCGATGGCAGCGAGCCTCGCGCCGTCGAGCGTGAGACGGTCGACGAGCGCCGCCGCCGTCCCCGCCGCCCGCTCGCGTTCGACGTCGCCGGCGTTCGCGGCGATGATCTCGTCCTGATCGTCGAGGAGGGCCTGCGCGATCGCTTCGAGCGCGCCCGCTCGATCCGATCGCGGCAGCGCTCGCGCCGCGCGACGCGCATGCGCGAGTGCGGCGTCGAGGTCGAACGCCTCGTGGGCGTTCTCGGCTCGATCCGGCACCTCGTCGCTGCGGGCGGGGGACGTCCAGGACGACATGCGCGGAGGATAGCACGCGCAGCGACGACGGTTCGGAGCGTGCGGAACGCCGCGAGCAAGGCGGCGCTCGTCGCGTACCTGCGCTCGGTCGACCGCGAACTCGCGCCGAAGGGCGTCCGGACGGTCGTGGTCTATCCCATGGGGACGCTCGATACAGCGGCCAACCGCGAGCAGCTGCCGAGGGTCGATCCCGCGAACTGGATCAGCACGACCACCCTCGCGGAGGTGGTGACGTCCGCGGTCACGATGGGACCGCGCGGCCGACTGCAGGAGGTCCGGGTCTACCCAGACGCGAACTGAGGCGGCCCGTCGCGTCGCTCCTATGCCTCGTACGTCACGCGGCCGCGCTGCACGCAGACCAGCACCTCGAGCGAGTCGAGGTCGTCGACCGGGTCGTGGTCGAGCACGACGAGGTCGGCGTCGAAGCCTACGCGCAGCCGTCCGGAGCGCCCCTCTCGCCCGATGGCGTACGCAGCACCGGTCGTCCACCCGGCGAGCGCCGTCGCGACGTCGAGCGCCTGATCGGGTCCGAACGCTTCGCCGGTCCGGTCGAGCCGCCGCACGGCCGCGCGGAGCCCTTCGATCACGTCCGGGCTGGCCACGGTGGTGTCCGAACCGAAGGCCAGGACGGCCCCCGTGCGCTGAAGGTCGGCGATGCGGTAGGCGCGATCGAGCCTGTCGCCGAGTGCACCGCGAATCGACGGGGCGTCGAAGGTGAGGTGGATCGGCTGCATCGACGCCGTCACGCCGAGCTCGGCGAGGCGGGGGACGTCGTCGGGATGAATGTGCTGCACGTGCTCGATGCGCGGCCGGAGCCCGCGCGGGCGCCAGGCGTCGGCGGTCGCCTCGAGGGCGTCGAGCACGCCGCGCACGGCCGCGTCGCCAATGGCGTGCGTCACGCTTGCGAAGCCGGCCTCGGCAGCGAGTCGGTAGCGCTCGGCAAGGACGTCGGGAGCGTCGACGGACATCCCCGACCCTTCGCCCGTCGCATAGGGCTCGAGCATCCAGGCGGTTCGACTGCCGAGGGCACCGTCGGCGAAGAACTTGGCGCCGCCCACCACGAAGCCGTCACCGCCCTGCCCCTGTGCGAGCCCGATGGCGGCGGCGTGCTCCAGATCGGCGTGCGGGATGCACGCCCAGACGCGCAGCGGGAAGGCGGAGCCGCTCGCACTCGTCGCGATCGCCCGCCAATGGCGAGGAGACTCGTACGACATGTGGTGGACGGTCGTGATCCCGTACGAGGCGAGATCGGCGCCGGCAGCGGCGAGAGACCGCTCGAGGTCGCCCTCGCTCGGCGCCGGGACGGCGCCGTCTACGAGCGCGCCGGCGAGCTCGAGGAGGTAGCCGGTCGGCTCGCCGGATCCGTCGCGGACGATCACGCCGGAGGTGGGATCGGGCGTCTGGGCGCTGACGCCGGCGGCGGCGAGCGCGGCGCCGTTCGCCCAGCCCGCGTGGTGATCCTGCGACCGTAGGTAGACCGGATGGTCGGGAGCGATGCGATCGAGGGCCTCCCGGTGGAGCGTCGTGCAGCCCCAGCGCGGGAGCGAGAAGCCACTCCCGAGCACCCACGTGCCGGGCGGCCGGCCGGCGACCTCCGCGGCGATCGCGTCGAGCGCCTCCGGGAGGGTGGCGACGTGGTCGAGACGGAGGCGGTCGAGCGAGAGCCCGTGCATGGCGAGGTGGACGTGCGAATCGTGGAAGCCCGGGAGTATGCACGCTCCCGGGAGCGTCCGCACCTCGGTCCGCGGTCCGCGCAGCGCGAGGACCTCCTCGACGCTGCCCAGGCCCACGACACGTTCCGCCGTGATGGCGACGGCGTCGGCGAGCGGCCGCCCAGCGTCCATGGTCCGAACGCGAGCGACGAGTATGAGATCGGCCGTCATGGGCCCTAGCCTAGCCCCTCGCGGGCCCACCCTAGCGAGTGCTGCCCCGCACCCGCGACTCGGACGTCATCGACCTCAGCGACGACGCGCGGCCGGCGTCGGGCGCGTACTCAGTTCGATGAGTACGTCGATGTCGTCTGGGACGCTCGGATCGTCGAGCGCAGCGCGGTTGCGGCGGATCTCACCGCAGCGCCTGCAGCGGTGGACCACGACCCATCCCTTCGTGCCGCTCTGCTCCGCGCCGATCGGCTCGAGCAGGCCGCCGCACTCATTGGCCCGATCACCGGGGTGGACGTCGACGTGGCGCGAGTGGAGGCAGGCCGGGCAATGGTTCCGGTAGGAACCGTTGGCGAGCGGCGGTACCGCGGCACCGCACGCGTCGCACGTGAAAGCGACGTTGGTCCCGATCGCCGTGAAGCGTCTCACGCCTCCACTCTAAAGAGCGGGCGCGGTGGGGTGCGTCCGCTCGCGAGGCGTTGCGCGACCATCGCACGTAGGCATCCGGATCGGTCTTGCGCCGCAGGCCGTTGGCGTTCATGTAGCGGACCGTGCCGAAGACCGGCCGCTCGAACCAGGGCCGGTCGTGCAGGCCGAAGATCCAGCCGACGTTGGCGTAGGAGTTCGGGTCTCGGCCATCGAGCAGGTAGGCATCGTTGAGCGCGAGCGCGGTCGCGTACGCCTCCTCCGGCGTCGGGCTCCACTCGAGGATCTTCTTCCCCCAGTACATCCGCATGTGGTTGTGCAGGTAACCGGATTCGCGCATCTCGGCCATCGCGGCGTTCCAGTACGGATCGTGCGTCTCGCCCGCCTCGAAGTCCGCGCGATCGTACTGGTGCTCGCGCACGTCACCAGCGTGGGCGGCGAGCGTCGCGCGCGACCACGCCGGCAGCGCGTCGTAGCTGTCGTAGCCGGGCGTGAAGGTGACGTAGTTCGCCGCGAGCTCGCGGCGCACCAGGAGCTCCTCCACGAACGCGTCGCGCTCCTCGGCGCCGCCCACACGATCGGCGGCGCGCACGGCGCGGAGCACGAGCGAGGGGGCGATCTGGCCGAAGCGGAGGTACATGCCGAGACGCGAGACGCGCGCGAGGTGGGCGTGGCGACGATCCTCGACGTAGCGATCGAGATGCTCTTCGATGAAGTGGTCGAGCGCCTCGCGGGCGCGCGACGCTCCGCCCACGTACCACGCGTCGGCGCGGCGAGCACCACCCGGAGCGAGGCGCGAGAGGAGGGCGGCGGGGTCGTCGAGGGCGTTGGTGACGTCAACGGCGAGGAGCTGCGAGGGTTCGCCTGCCTCGGGTACCACGATCGGCGTGGCGACCACGGGGAGTGGGCGCACGTAGCCGTCGGCGAGCCGCATGAGCGTCGGGCGCAGCGACCGCGCAGCGTACGCGGCCCGCGTGGCGGCGATGTCGACGGGGACGATCACGTCCCCCTCCACCTCTACGATACTGGTCGTGGTCCCCTCGGCGACGGCGCTGCGCCAGGCGCGGTCCGGCCGAAGGTAGGCGCGCTCCGTGACGAGCGCGGCGGCGCGGCTCGCGGCCGACCGCACCACGTCGACGGTGTCGCCGAAGGTGCACGTGAAGGGCACGCCGCGCACGCGTAGCGCGTCGCGCACGTCGCGCAAGCCCTGCAGCGCGAAGAGTGCCGTGCGCTCGCTCATCCCCGCCTCGTCGGCATCGACCACGCAGAGCACGCGAACGCCGCGCTCCCAGCGCCGCGCGAGCGCGAGCGCGAGCTCGAGCGCGGCGTTCTCTTCGGCGCGCTGGGCGCGCTGCAGCCAGTACAGCACCGGTCCGGGACCGAGGGGAGCGCGGCGCACCACGCGCACCCGATCGGACGACACGACCGCGTCCACGCGGAGTTCGCTCTCGCTGCTCACGACCCACACCGTAGGGCGCCGCGAGCCGGGCGACGGTACCGACGCCCCCCAAGCGCCTAGAATGACGCGTCCGATGCCGATATCGGTCACTCCTCCGCCATGGCAACCGTCACACTGCTCGAAGCCACCGACCTCCGTATCCGGCGCGGCGAGCGCGAGATCCTTCGAGGTGCGAGCCTCGTGGTCCGTCGTGGCGAGCGCATCGCCCTCGTGGGCGCGAACGGGAGCGGTAAGTCGACGCTCTTGGCCCTCCTCGCCGGGGTGCGCACGCCCGACGAGGGGACCGTGCGACGCGCACCGGGCATCCGCCTCGCGTCGGTCGGGCAGCACGTCGAGGCGGCGGCCGGCGTCTCGCTCATCACCTTGGCCGGCGCGGCGCTCGGCCCGCTCCGGGAGCTCGAACGGCAGCTCGAACGCGCCGCCGCGAACGTCGAGCTGCACCGGAAGGCGGCCATCGCCGACGGACCCGACTCCGCGGACCCCTCGGCGCCGAGCACCGTCGATGCCCCCGACGCCGCTCGACGAGCGGGCACGGAGCGCTACCTCGAGCTCCTCGACCTCTATGAGGAGGGGGGCGGCTTCACGGCGGGAGACCGCCTGCGCACGAGCCTGACGCGCTTCGGGCTTCCCGAGGAGATGTGGGATCGCCCCGCCGCCGATCTCTCCGGCGGGGAGCGGCGTCGTGCGTGCATCGCCGGTGCGTTGGCGTCGGGTGCCGATCTCGTCTTGCTCGACGAGCCGACGAACCACCTCGACCTGGGTGCACGCGCCGCGCTGCGAGCGGCGCTCGTCGCGCACCCGGGCGCCATCGTCGTCGCCTCGCACGACCGGGCGCTCCTCGACGCCGTCGCCACGCACGTCGCCCGGCTCGAGGGCGGCCGGCTCGAGCGCCGGCGAGGCGGGTACGCCGACGTGCAGCGCGATCGCGCCACGGCCGAGCGGACGGCCGAGCGGGCCCTTCGTGCCCGCTCGAAGCGCATCGAGGCGCTCGAATGCATGGCAGCCGAGCTGGCGCGCCATGGCCACCGTGCGGCGCAGACCCGCCGACGCCGCGCGGAGCGTGAGCGCAGTGAACTGACGATCGGGGTTCGAGGCACTGGGCGCGCACGCGATCCGCTCGGCGCGCTCGCGACGTCGACGGGCGGCGCACGGGGCGAGATCGTCGCCGCCACGCACCTCCGCGCCGACGGGGTGCTCGACGACGCCTCGCTTCGGATCGAGCGCGGTGCGCGCATCGCGATCGTCGGCCCGAGCGGATCGGGCAAGACGACGCTGCTCGATCTGCTCACGGGCGAGCGCGCGTCCGACGATCCGCGCGCCGAACTCCGCTTCGCCGCTAGCGCGCGGGTGGTGGTGCTCGACCAGGTCTGGCGGGGCCTCGACGCCGACCGGAGTCCGCTCGACACGCTCCAGGCGTGGGTCGGGGAGCGACGCGCCGAGTCGCTCCTCACCCTCGTCGGGCTGCCACACGACGCCTGGGCGCGGCCGGCGTCGACGCTCTCGGGCGGTGAGCGGGGACGGACGGGACTCGCGCTCCTGGTGGCACGCGAGGCCGACCTGATCGTGCTCGATGAACCGACGAACGACCTCGACCTCGTGAGCATCGAGTCGCTCGAAGCGACGCTGCTCGCCGCCGAGGCGGCGATCGTGGTGGCGACGCACGACGAGCGACTCATCGCGGCGCTCGACGCCGAGGTCTGGGCAGTGGAATCGGGCGCGATCGTGCGCTACCGCGGCGGGCTCGAGGGGTACCGACGCGGAGCTCGCCGGCTCGAGCACGACGTCGTCGTCGCCCTCGAGCCGTGGGCGCCCACGAGCGGCGAGGGGCCAGCCGATGCGGCGGTCACGATCGAGGAGATCGAAGCGGAGCTCGCCGTCGCCGAGGAGGCGCTGCTCGATCCGACGAAGACGACGGCGCGCGATCTCGTGCGCTGGCGGTCTCGGCGCGAGGAACTCGAGGCTCGACGGCTCGAGCTCTGGGAGGCGAATGCGACGCCGCCGGAGCCTCGCTTCCGGACGCGTGAGGGGGGCCTGCGGATCTGGGCCGACCGCGACGGTGCGGCGTTGCGCGTCTGGATCGACGGCGGGCCCACGCTCCTGGTTCGTCCCGTCGGAGCGGTCGGTCACGTGATCGCGGAACGGTCACCCGATGCGTCCGTCCTACCGTGGGCGTGGCGGTTGCTCTGCCACGGCGCGGCGCGGCTCGCGTGCTACCTCCTGAGCGTCGACGCCGTGCAGGTCGCTACGGATGTCGACCTGGGCACGGTGGGAGCCCACGCAAGCCCCTTCGTACCGCTCGCTCCCGGGTGGTGGGTCGCCCACCGCGATGACCTCGAGGCTCGCGAGGGTTGGCGGTCGCGCCCCTCGAGCGACGCCGTGGCACGCGTGCGGGAGCCCTCGGCCGGGATCGTAGGACGCGACCGCCGGCGCCGCCGCTGGCGGCGCCGTCCTCGCACCCGCTAAGATCGTGGGATGCGGTTCGCCCTCTTCGGATTCTTCGGCGTCGTGGTCCTCGCCGTGGCGAGCAGCCTCGCCCCCACTCCGGTGCCGGAGGCGTGGGTTCGCGTGGTCCTGCCCGTGTGGGCGTCGTTCACGGCCCGGCTCTTCGAGGTGTCGCCCGTCTCGGTGACGCTCGTCGCCGCGGGCGCCATCGTGCTCGCGCTCATCGTGGGCATCGCGTGGGCACCACGCGGGCGTAGAGTGCGGCGCTCGTTCGTCCTTCTCGTGGGCACCACGGCCGTGCTCGGCGGGAGCTTCGTACTCACGTGGGGATCGGCCTACCATCGCCTGACGCTCGCTCGCGCACTCGACCTACCTCCCGAGGGCGCCGATCTCCGCATGCTCGAGGCGGCCTTCGATCGCCTCCTGCACGACGTGCACGACCACGCGCCCGAGCGGCCGCTGCACACGTTCGACGCCCGCGAGCGGGCCGACGCCGCGCGCAACGCCGCGCGCTGCGTCGCCGACGCCGACGAAGTGATCGTCGGCCGCCGCATCGCGGTTCCGGGGGGCGTGCGCGAGCTCCCGGCCGGAGCGCTCCTGCGCGCCGGCTACGGCGGCATCGCGCTGCCGTGGCTGCTCGAGCCGCACGTCGATGCGGGCCTCCCGGGTGCCGCCTGGCTGGCCGTGGCGATCCACGAACTCACGCACACCGCGCTCTGGGCTCGCGAGGCCGACACCGAGGCGCTCTCGCTGCTCGCCGGGCTGGCATGCGACGACCGCGACGTCCGCTACGCGACCGCGCTGCACGGCGCAGCCGTGGTCGGCGCCGCCATCGCGACGATCACCGAGCCGGGCCATACCGCTCGCATGCGGGTATCGCAGGGACTCGCCGACATGCCCGAGGTGGCGCGCGCCGACCGACGCGCGCTCGCCACCTCCGTGGCGCACTTTCACCACAGCGCCACGGCAGATTCGGTCGGGCGCGTCTACGACGCCTACCTCCGGTCACAGGGCGTGGAGGCCGGGATCGCCGACTACGCGCTCGCCGGTGGCATCCTCGCCTCGGCCCTCGCCGCCTGCCCGACGGTACGGCGCCCTTGGTGCGACTGAGGCGCCGAGGGGGTCTTCAGTCCGTTGCGGCGCCGCCCGCGGCCGGCGCACCGCCGAGGTTGCGCGCGATGAGCGCTTCGACGTCGGGGTCGCGCCCCATGAAGTCCCGAAAGAGGTCGATGGCATCAGCGGCATCGCCGCGGGAGAGGACGCTGTCGACGAACGCACGACCCGTCTCGCGATCGAAGAGCCGGCCGTCGGCGAAGCGCCCGAACGCGTCCGCGTCGAGCACCTCCGCCCACTTGTAGCTGTAGTACCCGGCGGCGTACCCGCCCGCGAAGACGTGCGTGAAGGCGCACACGAAGCCGGTGCGCGCGAAACGGGGATCGAGCTGGAACGGCTCGGCGGCGCGCTGGGCGAAGGTCACGGGGTCGTCGTCGCGCTCGGGATCGAAGTCGACGTGCAGCGCGAGGTCGACGCCGGCGTAGGAGAGCTGTGACATTTGGCTCCACGCGGCTTGGAAGTGGCGGGCGGCACGCACCTTCTCGACGAGTTCATCGGGAATAGTGGCGCCCGTCTCCACGTGCCGCGCGAAGAGCGCGAGCGCGTCGCTCTCGTACGTCCAATTCTCCATGATCTGGGAAGGGAGCTCCACGAAGTCCCATGCCGCCGCGAAGGAGCCGCGCGCACGGATCTCGACCTGCGTGCAGAGCAGGTGCAGGAGGTGCCCGAATTCGTGGAAGAGGGTCTGGACCTCGTCGAGGCTCAGGAGGGCCTCGGCGTCGCCGATCCCGGGCGTGAGGTTGCCGCACATGACGCCGACGTGGGGATCGAAGTGACCGTCGGGTCGCGGCCCCCCGAGGATGAGGGGATTCATCCAGGCGCCGCCGACCTTGTCGTCGCGCGGGAACCAGTCGGCGTAGAAGATGCCGACGAGTACCCCGGCCTCGTCCCGAACCCGGAAGCAGGTGACGTCGTCGTGCCAGCGCTCCGGAGCGTCGACGGCCTCGAAGGTGAGCCCGAAGAGGCGACGCGCGAGTTCGAACATCCCGCGCTCCACCTCGGGCAGCGCGAAGTAGGAGCGCAGCGTCTCCTCGTCGACGTCGAAGCGCGCACGCCGCAGGCGCTCGAAGGCGAACCGGACGTCCCACGACTCGAGCGGATCGATGCCGAGATGCTCGCGCGCGAAGGCGCGCACGTCGTCGGCCTCGCGCTCGAAGGACGGGCGGGTCCGACGCTCGAGCTCACGGACGAACTCGACGGCGCCATCGACGTCGCCGACCATTCGATCCTCGAGCATGTAGTGGGCGTAGGTCGGGTACCCGAGCGCTCGCGCGAGCTCCCGTCGCTTCGCGAGGATCTCCCGCACCAGCGGCCGATTGTCGAACGCGCCGTCGGCGGCGCGCCACTCGTGCGCTCGGATCAGCGCCTCTCGCAACGGACGGTGCTCGGCGTGCGTCGCGACCGCCAACAGCGACGGTGCCTGCAGCGTGAACCGCCAGCCCCGCTCACCGCGGTCGTGCGCACGACGCCGGGCGGCCTCCCGAGCCGTCGCCGGGAGACCCGCGAGAAAGGCCTCGTCGGTGACGAGGTGCGAGAACGCGTTCGTGGCGTCGAGGACGTTCTCCTTGAAGCGCGTCGAGGCGTGCGCGAGCTCCACGCGCAGGGTCTCGACCCGAGTCCGTTCGTCGGGCGGTAGGTCGGCCCCCGCGCGCCGCATCGAGTGCAGCGTCTTCTGCAGATGGCGCGCGCGCAGCGGGTCGAGCCGCTCGGCGTCGTCGCTGGCTGCGTACGCACGCAGTGTGCGGTAGAGGCCCTGGTGCGTGTCGAGGCGCGACGTGAAGCGTTGAAACCGTCCCTGCGCATCGGCGAAGGCGGTCCGGAGCTCGGGCGTCGAGCGCACGGCACTGAGGTGTTGCGCGTACCGGTAGACGCGTCCGACACGCTCGACGAGGTCGTCGAGCGCAGCGACCGTGTCGTGGTAGGTGCGGGCACCGCTGCGCGCGACGAGCGCATCGAGGGCGGCCTGCGCCTCGGCGATCGCGGCGTCGACGGCCGGTACCACGTGATCGGCTCGCATCGACGCGAAGGGCGGTCGCTGGTCACGAGCGCGCAAGGGGTTGTCGGTGTGGTCGTGCATACGGACTCCTCGGCACGGGCGCCGTACGCCCGTCCGCCTGTGGCGGTGACCGCTCAGTGTACGGGCGTCGCGCCGTTTCGTCGGTGCCACGACGACGCCGCACCATCGACGATCGCGTACTCGGGCGGCACGGCTTGGCTGAACAGGTGCCCTTGCCCCTCGTGGACGGCGAAGCCTTCGAGCCGGGTGCGTTGGAGGGGCGTCTCGATCCCTTCGGCGACGACGATCAGCCGGAGGCTGTGACCGAGGGCGACCATCGCCCGCAGCATGTCGACGTCGCACGGGTCCGCGCCCTCGCCGATACGCGAGACGAACGAGCGGTCGATCTTGAGCGTGTCGAGGGGCATGACGCGCAGGAGCGAGAGGTTGGTGTCGGCGACGCCGAAGTCGTCGAGTGCCACGTGCACGCCCATCCTCCGGACGGCCGCGAGAGCGTCGATCCCCTGCTCGAGCGCGCTCGCACGGGTGTGCTCGTGGAGCTCGAGTTCGAGCAGCCCGGGGTGGAGCTGCGCCGCGTCGAGCGTCCGGCGCACGAGGTGCTCGAGGTCGGGACGCTCGAGCGCTTCGGCGCCGATGTTCACCGCCACGCGGCGGGGCGTTCCGGCCTCCCGCCACGCCGTCGCCTGCTCGACCGCCTTCTTGAGCACCCACTCGAAGAGCGCGTCGGAGAGTTGGGCGCGAACGAGCTGGGGCAAGAACGCCGCCGGTGGCAGGAGCCCGCGCTCCGGGTGGACCCAACGCACGAGTGCTTCGACGCCCGCGGAGCGTCCGTCGGCGAGTCGGATGCGCGGCTGGTAGTGGAGCACGAACTGCTCGCCCGAAAACGCCTCGCGCAGCTCCCGCTCGACCGTCGAGCGCTCCTGCACCGCCGCCTCGACGTCGAGGTCGGCGAAGGCGAACCGTCCGCCGCCCGCTTCTCGCGCGCGCGCGAGGGCTCCTTCGGCCTTCACGCGGACGTCGGCTGCGGCGCGCGCCTCGTTCGGGAGCATGGCGACGCCGACGCTCGCGGAGAGCTCGATGCGGACATTGCCGTCCTCGAACGGCCGTGTGATCCACGCGAGCAGCTTCTCGATCGCCGGGAGTACCGCCCCCGGGTCGGCGAGGTCGGGGAGCACCACGCCGAACGCGCCGGGACGCAGCCAGGCGAGGGTGTCGGAGCGGCGCAGGGCACGCTGGAGGCGGCGCGCCGCCTCGCGCACGAGCCGCTCGCCGAGTCGATGGTCCATGGTGGCGTGCACGAACTCGAAGTTGTCGAGCTCCAGCACCAGCACCGCCGCCGCGCCGCCCGTGCGCCGCACGCGCTTCATCGTCTGTTGGATACGGTCGTCGAAGACGCTCAGGGTCGGGAGGCCGGTGCCGGCCTCGACCTGGCCGACTGGCAGCCCCGCGCGCTGCTCGGCCGAGACATCGCGCATCACGCCATGGACCGCCACGAGCCCAGCCTCGGGCGACGACCACGACACGGCCGCGAAATCCTCCACCCAGCGGACGCGACCATCGACGGTGCGCACACGGTAGCGGTCGCGTCTGCTGCCGCCGCCGGTGCGGAGCGCCTCGAGCCGCGCCGCGAACGCCTCGCGATCTTCCTCCACGACGAGCTCCGTGAGCGCCCCGCCCAGGACCGCCTGGGCGTCGTGCCCGAGGACGGCGCGCACGGCTTCGTGCACCCAGGTGACCTCTACCGAACCGCGGCCGTCGAGCAGCGCGCCATACGAGAAGAACGCCCCTTCACCACCGAGGCTCGAGGCGAGCTGGCGCGCGGCTTCGTTGGCGCTGCGGGCGTGGACGAGTTCCGTGATGTCGCGCTGCACCACCACGAGATGACCGACGCGACCGCGGCCGTCCTTGACGGGATGGTGGCGCTGCTCGTTCCAGAAGAGGCTGCCGTCCTTCCGGTAGTTGCGGACCACGATGGTGGCCGCACGGCCGTCTCGGGTCGCCTCCCGCGCCGCGCGCGCCTCGCTCTGATCGGTGTCGTCTCGCATGAGGAAGCCGAGATCACGACCGAGGCTCTCCTCGCGCCGGTAGCCGGTCATGACCTGGAAGCCGTCGCTCAGGTGGACGATCGGTTGCCCGACGCGCCGGAGGTCGGAGACGGTGAAGCTCTCGCCCGCGAGGACCTCGCTGACGACCTCCACGAGGATCCCGGCGTCGTCCTCCGCGAAGCCGGAGAGCACGCGCTCGCGTACGTGTCGCAGTCGATCGGGGGTATCGCGTGACTCGGCCATGGTTGCTCATGAGGCGCGAGACGGGTGGTCTGTGCACCCGGCGCCCACGATCGGGCTCGGGTGGTGCGGGCGCTCGGCCCGCGTGGACCTACGTCGCTCCCTCGGAACTCCCGTGGGCCTCCCAACCCCCGGGACGATGGAGCCTCGTCCCTCGCTCTTCCGTTGAGGACGTTAACACGCCGCTCACGCGCCGAACGTGCGAAAGCTCGCTCTCATGAGAACGCCGGGCGCCGGCGCCCGTGCGTACAGGGCGCGACCGGGGCGGCGAGCGGGCCGGTGCTACCATGTCCGAAGAAGAAGGAGTCACCATGCCCGACCAGCGCGTTCACACAGACATCGTCATCATCGGCGGCGGCCCCGCGGGGCTCACGGCCGGCATCTACGCCGGGCGTGGCCAGCTCGACACGATCATCATCGAGAAGGGCCTCCCGGGCGGTCAGATCGCGCAGACCGAAGAGGTCGAGAACTACCCTGGGTTCGACGAGGCAGTCGGCGGGCCCGAGCTCGCGGAGCGCATGGTCCGTCAGGCAGAGCGCTTCGGGGCGAAGCTGGTGATGGACGAGGTCCTCGCTCTCGAGCAGGACGGCGACGCCTTCGTCGTCCGCGGCTACGAAACGACCTACGTGGCGAAGGCCGTCATCGTCGCGACCGGCGCCACGCCGCGCCGCCTCGGCGTCCCGGGCGAAGACGAGTTCTACGGTCGCGGCGTCTCGACGTGCGCCACGTGCGACGGATTCTTCTACCGTGGCAAGCACGTCGTCGTGGTCGGCGGCGGAGACGCGGCCGTCGAGGAGGGCTCCTTCCTCACGAAGTTCGCTGACCGCGTCACCGTGATCCACCGCCGTGACTCACTCCGCGCCAACAAGGTCGCGCAGGAGCGCGCCTTCGCCAACCCGAAGATGCAGTGGCTCTGGAACACGGTGGTCGACGAGGTCCTCGGCGACGGGGGGCAGGTCACGGGTGTCCGCACGAGCCACGTGGTGACCGGCGAGAAGGCGACGCTGGCGGCGGACGGCGTCTTCATCTACGTGGGTCACCTCCCGAATACCGGGTACCTCGAAGGCGTGGTGACCCTACGGGCGAGCGGCTATGTCGACGTGCGCGACGAGATCTTCACCGACGTCGAGGGCATATTCGCGGCAGGCGACGTCAGCGACGAGGTCTATCGGCAGTTGTCGACCAGCGTCGGTGCGGGCACGCGGGCGGCCATGGCTGCCGAGCGCTGGCTCGCCGCGCGCGAGGGGGCGCAGGTCCAGCCGGTCGGCGCCTGAGCGTCGCGTCGTCAGCGCGGTACGAAATCGTAGAGCAAGAGTCGTTGACCATCCCACGCCAGCACGGCGCGACCGTCGGTCCAGATCGGGGCGCCCACCCCGGCGCGCCACGTCGCCCCGTCGGCGAGCGTGAGCCGCACGAAGGGTCCGTCGCCGGTCGCCTGCCAGTCGTCGCCGACGTGTGGACCCGTCGAAGGTGCGTCGGGAACGATGCGTTCCGACGGCCATACGGGTAACGGCGCAGCCCCGGCGGTCGCGATGAGTTCGGGGCCCTCGGGCCGTACGCCGCGCCCCGGATCGGCCAGTGCCAAGACCGTCCCCGTCTCGCGCGCGCTGCGGTCCGTGACCGTGAGCACCACGAGCGCTGGCGGCGTCGCGTCGGGGTCGGGGTCGGGGTCGCCCGAGTCGTAGAGCGCGGCCTCCACGTCCGCCTCGTCGAGCGAGAGGGCGCGGGCAACGAGCGTGAGGGACGATGCGCGATAGGCGGCGCGTACCGCCTCGTCGCCGTCGTCTCCGGGCGGCCAGAGCGACCGGTCGCGCAGCAGCGCGAGCCCGACCTCGGGCTCCGCAGCGTCGGCGTCGGCCACGAAGTCCTCCCACGCGATCTCGGGTCCGCCTCGCGCACCGTCGGGAACGGGAGCCGCACCGGTCGGGGGCGGGGCGGGCTCGACAGCGGGCGACTCGGAGCCGGGGGGGACACCCTCCGCGGCCTCGGCCGGCGCCGGACCGTCGTCGGCAGCGCCCTCGGTGGTGGGCGGCGGCTCGGTCTCGCCGCCGGGTGCCTCGACGCTCGAGCGGACGGTGAGGTCGACCATGGGGATGTCGAACGCCGCGACATCGGGCACCTCGGGGAGTACGCGCAGGGGCACGGCGTTCCAGGCACCGAAGCGCCGTTCCTCGCCGTCCTGGAAGACGACGTACGTCGCCTCCTGGAGCGGGTCGTCGTGCTGAATGCGGACGGCGACACCACCACCGGGCCACGGCAGGACGCGCACCTCCTCCCCCGACCACTCGTGCTGCCAGAGCAACCGCGGAGCGAGCGGCATGATCCCCTGAGGGATGGCCTCCGCGAGGGCCGGCACGGGACGCGAGCCGGCGACGTCGGGCATCGCGTCGGCGTAGCGCAACGCGGCAGAACGGTTCGCGAAGGCGCCGACGCGCACGCGATAGACGTCGCCCTGTGCGCCGCTGGTGCGCACCACGTAGGCCGGGAAGCCGGCGCTCGCGAGCTCGCGATAGATGGTGAAAGCGCCGTCTTGATCCGATACCGCGATCACCTGGACGGTGTAGGAGATCGCCGCAGCGACGCCCGCCACCGCGGCGCCCACGATGAACACCACGAGGCGCGCCACCGACCGGAGTCGGTTCGGCCGGACGCTCACGTCAGAAATCCTTGCGCTCGAAGATGACGACCGAGACGGCCGCGAACGCCGCACAGTAGACGGCGATCAGCGCCACCACCCACCCGAGCGACGCCGCCGGCTGCACGTAGGCGCTCAACTGCGTGGTGAGGAGGTACGGCTCGATCCCGGGGAACACGATCAGGAGCTGCATGAAGATGAGCATCGCCAGGGTGGCGAGTGCGCCGCCGGCCGCGTTCATGAAGAGTACCGAGAAGAGGATCGCGAGCAGCCCGATCGGGACGAGGGCGAGCGCGGCCATGAAGTACGCGCGCACGACCTCCGTGATGGCGAGACCCGGCTCCATGAGGCCCGCGCCGAGCAAGCCCTCCCGCCCGAGACCCGTTCCGCCCACGAACGGTCCGTAGCCGTAGAACGCCCCGGCGGCGAGCGACGCCAGCAGGAAGAACGCGAGTGCGAGGAACGGGTAGACCGAGGCGACGATCACCTTCGCGAGCAACCATTGCGAGCGCGTGACGGGCCGGAGCAGTACGGTGGGGAGCGTGCCGTGGACGATCTCGAGCCCGAGCAGTTCGGCGCACGTGATCGCGATCAGCAGCGGGAGCAAGAACTCCATCGACGACAGGAGCGACAGCGCCGGAACCTGGAAGCCCGACACGAGGAAGAAGCCGTAGACGTCGAAGATGCCGGGGGCGTAGGCCCACAGCGCCGGAAAGACGGCGAGCACCACCACGCTGAAACGGACGCTCGTGAGGCGTCCGAGTTTGGCGAACTCCATGCGCAGCAGGGCACTCACGAGCGGGGCTCCTCCTCGGTCACCGCGGGCGCCGGTCGTCGCTCGACGACGCGCGTCGCGCCGACGCCGTCGCGGCCGAGCCGAGCACCCTCGTCGTCGACGTCGACGCGCTGCCCTCTGCCTCGCTGCGACTCGACCCGCTCGCGATAGTAGGAGCGCAGATCGAACACGTCGCTCCCGAGCGAACTGAGACTGACGCCTGCACCGACGATGGTGGCCGCCACACGCTCGATCGCGGCCTCGCCCTCGAGCGTGAAGACCACGTCACGACCGCGGACCGAGACCTCGCGCACCCACGGCTGCACCTGCAGCGCGAGCCGCGCTTCGTGGACGTCACTCACCGTGGCGCGGTAGCGGGCACGGCGTTCCCCGAGGTCGACCTGATCGATCAACACGCCCTCCTCGAGGATGCCGACGTGACTGCAGTAGGCGACCACCTCGTCGAGGTGGTGGGTGGAGAGGAGCACGGCGGTCCCGGCGCGCGCCGCGTCGCGCAGCACACCGTGGACCAAGTGGAGCGAGAGCGGGTCCATGCCGCTCGCGGGTTCGTCGAGGATGAGGACCTCGGGGCGCGTCAGCAGCGCCGCCGCCACGCCCAGGCGCTGCCGCATGCCGAGACTGTAGATGCCCACCTTCCGTTCGGCGGCCTGACCGAGTTCCATCTGCACGAGTACCTCGCTGATGCGCTCCTCTGGCACGCCACCGGCGAGCCGGCCATGGAGGCGTAGGTTGGCGCGGCCGCTCAGATAGGGGTAGAAGGCCGCCGGCGCCTCGACCACGGCGCCGAGCTTGCGGCGGATCGCCGGGTGCTCGTGCGGGTCGGAGCCGAGCATCCTGACCGTCCCGGACGTGGGGAACGCGAGCCCGGCAACGAGGCGTATGACGGTCGTCTTGCCCGCACCGTTCGGACCCACGAGTGCATACACCTGCCCCGGTTCGACCGAGAAGGTGAGATCCTGGACGACGGGTCTCCCGCCGTAGCGCTTGGTGAGGCTGGTGGTCTCGATCGCAGGTGCAGGCATCCCAGTTTGTTCCTCACCATCAGTGTACGTGATGGGCAGTCTACGCCTCGGAACGTGAGCGAGGTGATGGCATCGTCCACACGGCGGGTCGCTCGCGACGTTCTTCCATGCCCTCAGATGCCCGGCAACGGCGCGGGGCCCGTGGCAGGGAGCGGCTCGTCGTCGAGCTCCTCCATCACGGTGTCGAGCACGAGTTCCACCGCGCGGTCGACGGCGCGGTCGAGATCACCCATGTCGACCACCGGCACCGCCTCGCGCTCGGCCTGATCGATCATGAACGCCTGCAACATCCGGATCTCGTCGAAATGCTCGAGATAGGCGGTCGCGGGACGCGCCTTCGCGGTATGCCCCTCGCGGCTCCCGAAGTGCTGGCGGTGGTCGTCCTCGTCGCGAACCATGAGCATCATCGAGACCACGACGGCGTCGGGAGCGCGGAACCGCGGCGCGAGGCCGGGCACGAGATGGATCCCCTCGATCACCAGCGACGTCGCCTCCGCGAGGTGGCGCTCGATGATCGCGTCGACGGCGGTGGCGAGCTGCAACACCTGCGTCTGAAAACCCCGCACCACACGCTTGCGCTTCGGCTTCACCCGCTCGAGCTCGTTGGGCAGGAGGTCGGCGCGCCACGCCATGAAGCTCGAGGCGTGCAGCACCGGACTCAAATCGGGGCTGATGAGCGAGCGGAGCGCTTGCCGCACGCTGTCGGTCGACACCACTCGGGCGATGCCGAGTCGGTAGGCGACCTGTGCGGCGAGGCGCGACTTGCCCACCCCCGCGGTGCCGCCGATCACCACCACGATCGGCCGCTCCGTGGAGCGCACGCGCCGCATCACCAGGTAGCGTCGCGCGTACTCCTCCCCCGCCTCCTCGACCAGCAGCCGATGGACGGCCGCGCGCACGCGCGCGCGCGAGACGCGCTCCTCGCCGCTACGCCAGAGGGTGTCCTCGATGCGCTTCGCGAGGTTGTGCGAGCGCTCCGGACCGAGGCCGATCCCCATGAGCGACTGCGACAAGATGCCGCGCGAGTACGGCATACCGCCGCCGGAGCCGTCCGTGACCACGAGGTCGGCCGAGCGAGCGACGGACGCCTCGAAGCGGAGCATGGTCTCACGGCCGTAGCGCGCTTCGATGGCGAGCGCCGTGCGGTGGATGAGCTCCCGCTCGACCAGCGACCGCACGCCCTCCGCGCGGAGCGAGACCTCCACCTGGTGCGCGAGCAGGTTCGATTCCTTGAACGCGATCCCGGCGCGCTCGAGCGACGCGGCGAGGATGCGCCGATCGAAGGGGGTGACGACGCCGTCGAGCTCCACCTCCACGGGCTCGAACGGCGGCGTCTGCCCCCGTAGCGCGTCCGCAGCAGCACGTCCGACGCGCTCCTCGACCTCCGCCGCGAGGCGCTCGAGGAGTGCCTCGGTCCGCACCTTCCGCTCGCCGTCCGTGCGGAGGTGCTTCTCGACGTCGCGCACGATCCGCACGGCCTCCTCGGTGGGGACGCCGGCCGCCTGGAGACTCTCGATCGTGGCGCCCACGGCGAACGTGTGCTGCCGTGCTCCGTCGATGATCCTGATCTCGCGGCGCTTCACGACCGGACCGCCCCGACGCGAGCGTCGACGGCGGCGGCGAGGCGCTCGAGCAACTCGCGCACCACGTTGCCCGTCAACCCCCAGATGCGGCGCCCCTCGACCTCGTAGCAGTGCAGACGACGCACGCGGCCGTCGGTGACGCGATCCTCCCAGGTCGGGTCGGTCGCGCGGAGGGTCGCGAGCGAGACCACGAACGACGTGTCGACCTCGGACGCCTGCAACTCGAGCGGCGCGGGCCACGCGACGCGGGCCACCACGGGCGTCGCGATCAGCGCGAAGGGCGAGGGCTGGTCGTCGAGCACGCCGAGCACGTCCTCGGCCGGCACGTCGAGGCCGACCTCCTCGCGGGTCTCGCGCAGCGCGGCACTCACGGCGTCTTCGCCAGGCTCCAGGCGGCCCCCCGGGAACGCGATCTGCCCACCGTGGCGAGTGAGATGGCTGGCACGGACCGTGAAGAGGAGTGCCGGCCCGTCGGGGGCGTCGAGGACCGGCACGAGGATCGCGGCTCGACCGTAACCGTCCCACGCCAGCGGGGTCCGATCGGCCCCGGCGAGGGCCGAGCGGATCTCGGCAACGCCGGGCGTGGGGGCGTTCATCCGCCCTCGCCTGCCGGCTCGTTCGACGGCGCGACGCCGCGCTCCTCGCGCGTCCGCGCCTCGAGGTGATCGCGCAGCGCGAGTTCCGGGTCGATGCCGGCGCGGCGCGCGAGCTGCGCCAGGTGCAGCAGCGCCCCGGCGAGGTCGTCCTCGCCCGCGAGCTCGGCGCCGATCGGGCGCGCGGCGCGGGCCGCGTCGAGCGGCCAGTCGAGGGCCCGATCGAGCGCAGCGGCCCGGCGGAGCGCCGGTAACGACCTCGGCACGCGCTCGGCGGCGCTGCGCGGCGCACCCGCGCGCTCCTCCGCCTTGATCGCCTGCCAGTTGCGAACGACGTGGGCGGCGTCTGCGACGCGGACGTCGGCGAATACGTGCGGGTGACGTCGACGGAGCTTCTCGACGATCGCGCGCTCGACGTCGTCGTACGCGAACGTGCCCGCCTCCTCGGCGATCACCGCGTGGAAGGCGACCTGCAGCAGCACGTCACCGAGCTCGTCGGCCATGGTGAGCGGATCGCCGCTCGCAAGCGCGTCGACCGCTTCGGCCGCCTCCTCGAGGAGGTAGGGTCTCAAGCTCTCGTGCGTCTGTTCACGGTCCCAGGGGCAGCCGTCGGGCGCCCGGAGGGTGCGCATGATCTCGAGCAGTTCCTGCATGGGCCATGCTACCCCCGCGAGTTCGCGGGGCCGGCTCGGATCATCGCCCAATGGCGTCCCGTCTGCCCGCGGTCGCGCCGATGCGAGAAACAGCTCGGGTCGCAGTGAGTGCACACGCCCGAGTCGACGATGCGCGCGGCGTCGACGCCGACCGTCACGAGCTGCGCACGTACGAAGGCCGGAACGTCGAGCCGGAAGCGATCGCCCTCGCCCCCATCGGGCCACCAGGTGCCGGTGCGCTCATCGCCGCCGCTCGCCACCACGGCGGCGATCACCTCGGGGCCGACCTGGTAGCACGGTCCGCGTATGGCGGGACCGAACCAGACGTCGAGATCTCCGGGAGCGGACCCGTACTTCTGGGTGAGTCGCGCCACGCTCGCCGAAGCCACCCCGGCGACAGCGCCGCGCCAGCCGGCGTGCACGGCCGCGACCGCGCCCGTGCGGGTGTCGTGGATCAGGATCGGGAGGCAGTCGGCGGCACCGACGGCGAGCACCCAGTCGGGGTCGTCGCTGATCAACGCGTCGGCGTCGGCGCCGATCGCGGCGGCCGAGGCCACGCGAACGGTTGCGCCGTGGACCTGATCCGCACGCATCACCCACTCGGGCGAGCGGCCGAACGCCGCCGCGGCGCGGCGCCGGTTCTCCGCCACGGCGGCGGGGTCGTCGCCCACGGAGGCGCCGAGGTTGAGCGTGTCGAAGGGTGGTGCGCTCACGCCCCCCACGCGCAACGTCACGCCGTGCGCCACGCCGAGCGATCCGCGCAACAGGGCGGCCTCGGGGAGGGGCGCCGCGACCGTCACCTCAGTAGTTCCGGGCACCGACCTGGAGGCCGACCACGTCGGCGAGCCAGGTGGTCACCGCGTGGACGGCGCCGCGGGCGGTGGGCGTCACGAGCGGATCACCGAAGCGTTCGAGGCGCACGATGAGCTCGCCTCCCTCGCGCCGCTGTGCCACGACGAGCACCTGCTGTACGAGGTCCGGCTCATCGACGGTGGCGCGGAAGACCCAGCGCTCGGCGTCGTCGACGGCGCGCAGGGCCTCGTGCACGATCACGTGCCCGTCGCCGTACGGGACCACGAGCTTCTCGAGGCGCGGGGCGGGCGTGGTGGGCAGCGTGCCGGTCAGGAAGGCGTGGGGCATGGTGGGGTGTCGCTCCAGGGGGGTGAGCGCCGAGGCGGCGGGGCGGTCGAGGCGGAAGACCTGATAGTAGAGCGGTTTGCCCTGGCCCTTCCACTTGGTCGCGTACTTCGTTTCGAACACCGCCGGGGGCGGCTCGACGTCGAGGAGGGTGTAGCGACCGTCGGCGGTGGCGCTCTCGCGGGCGAACGCGAGGTAGTCGAGGTGATCGGTGGCGAGCCGCACCTCGCCGCCACGCTCGAGGCGCGCGGCGAGCGTGGCGAAGTAGGCCGGTCGCAAGAGGCGATGCTCGCGATGACGCTCCTTGGGCCAGGGGTCCGGGAAGTTCACGGTGACGCTCGCGAGCGCCGCCCGAGCGAAGAGGTGCCGCGACGCGAACTCGGCGCCGAGCTTGAGCAGGCGCACGTTCTCGACCCCGTCGCGGCGCAGGCGCGCGAGCGAGCGCTGCACGCTCACGTTCGAGACCTCGAGTCCCACGAACCGTCCATCGGGTTCGTCGCGTGCGCGCCGTGCGGTGAAGCGGCCGTCGCCGAAGCCGACCTCGAGGTGCAGCTGGCCGGTGCGACCGAAGGCGCGGTCCCAATCGACCGGAAAGGGGGCGCGACGCCAGGCGACGAGCAGCTCACCGGGCTCGGGTGCGTGTAGGGGAACGCTCGCGAGCCCGTCGTGGGTCTCGTGCTCGGCTCGCATCACCGGGTGTGCGGCCGCACGAGCACGGTGTCGTCGGCGCGGAGCGAGATCCGCAGGAGCGTGTCACGGCCCACGTGGAGGTACGGACCGCCGCCGCTCACGCCGATCACACTCACTGCGAAGGCGGTGCCGTCGGCGCGCCGGACCGCGACCTCGCCCACGACGGAGCCGTGCACGCTGGCCCAGTTCGCCAGGATGCCCTCGTCCACACCGACGGATCCCACGGCCACGTGTCCATGGTCGAGCCGCACCACGAGCTGCGCCGTCCGCGGACGCTTCGCGCGCAGCGCGAGCGCGCCCACGCCCATCAGCCGACCGATGATGCGCTGCACGTCGTGGAGCGGCAGGCGCAGCTCCGACGCGAGGCGGCCGACCGACCACTGACCGTTCACGGACGCCGCCACGCGGCGCTCGTCGTCGCCGAGCGGGAGGTCGCGGCGCGCGTCGTCGGGGGCGAATGGGACGGCCTCGCGTGAGACGTCGAACGAGACGGGCTCGTCGTCGCGGCGCTCCTCGTCGAGGCGCCTGAGCGCGTCGAGGACGAGGCTCTCGGTGCTCGTCTCGATGGAGCGACGCGGCGCCGGCAGCCCGTTGACGAACTCGAACGTGCCGCGCTCGTCGTCGAAGAGGGCGTAGACGGCGTCCGCCCCCTCGGCGACACCGAATTCGGCGTGCACCACACGGCCACGGTCGAAGTAGACCCGCGCGAGACCGAGCGGATGCTGCACGCCGAGCCTCCCCGTTCGAGTGGCCGAAGCGAGCAGCTGGAACAAATCGACGAGCGAGAACAAACCGAGCGTGCCGGTCACGCCCACCATGCTACCGCACGGCGCTCGGACGGCCGGAGCAAGCCTCAGGTGGGGATTGGGACGCGCACGCGCACGATCGCCTCGCCCTCCGCGTCCGGGGCGATCGCGAGGATCCCGGGCGGGTCGCTCCCACCGCCGAGGCCGGTGGCCGCGACGTTCGCGACGATGCTCGAACGCCCGCGCGGCCGCATGCCGAGGAGGTCGCCCACCAACATCGGGTTGACCCCGTAGCGGAGGTTGGTGCGCCCCTGCAGCTGCGCGCGCAGCCCCTCCTGAAGCCAGACGTCGCCCTCGCGCCGCGACGGGTCGGCGGGCCAGGGCCGGTCCCAGGGCGCGTCGTTGGCGGAGGGTTGCACCAGGATCTGCACCCCGCGACCGTCGAGCGTCCCCACCACCCCCTCATAGAAGGCGTCGAGACAGACGGCCACGCCGATGCGACCGAGGGGCGTGTGGAGGGCCTGGAGGTCGTCGAGGCGGCCGCGGTGGAGCCCCGAACGCCGCTCGCGGCCACGAGTGAAATGCACTTTCGCCGTCCGCCCGAGGGTGCCGCCGGGGCCGACCACGTACGAGACGTTGCGTGTCCGAGCGTCCACGAGATGCATGCCGGAGCTCGGTTCCTCGTCGACGTCGGGGAGGAATGCGCTGCCGGCGACGATCGTCGCCCCCGTCGCGCGCGCCGCGCCGACGAAGGCGCCGACGTAGGCCCGGTGCGCCGCGACACCGTAGGTGGCGTAGACGGCTCCCATCCCGAAGCGCCGGTGGCGCCACGCGCTCGCGTGCCAGCGGCCGAGGTGCCGGCGTGCCAAGCGCGCCATGGCGGCGTCGACGCTCGGAGCGCGCAGCGCCTCCTGGTCGTCGCTCGCGCACAGGAGCAGCGGGAGACCGACGAGCTCGGGGAAGGCCACGAGCGCGGGGATACCGGCGGCCCCCTCCGTCGCCCGCTGCGTCAGCTCGAGCACACGCTCGGCGAACGCGTCGCCCGAGGCGTAATCGCCGGCCGACCACGCCATCTGTACGCACGCGAGCAGGATCTCCACGCAGGGAGCATACGTGCAGCGCGTGCGAGGGGCAGGGGATGCGTGCGGCGGACCGATGAACGTCTCGGGCGCTCGGGGGCGGGTAGCATCGCGCATGCGCTCCCCCGTCAACACCCAGATCGTCGAGATCCTCCTCATCGAGGACAATCCCGGCGACGTGCGCCTGACACGGGAAGCCCTCGCCGACGGAAAGATCGCCAACCGGCTCACCGTCGCGCCCGACGCCACCGAAGCACTCGCGATCCTCCGGCGCGAGGGGACCTCGGTCGGTGCGCCCACTCCCGACCTGATCCTGCTCGACCTCAACCTGCCGGGCATGTCGGGACGAGAGTTCCTGCACGTGATCAAGTCCGACGACGACCTCAAGCGGATACCCGTCGTGGTGCTCACGACCGCCAAGGAAGACGAGACCGTCCTCGAAGCGTATGGGCTCGCGGCGAACAGTTTCATCACGAAGCCCGTCGATTACGAGCGCTTCATCGAGGTCGTGCGCAAGATCGGCGCGTTCTGGTTCTCGGTGGTCCGCTTGCCGTCGCGCCGCTGAGCGGGCGAACGAGACCACGGCTCCTCACGGTCGCCTTGGTAGACTCTCGTGTGATCCCGCGGCTGGCTCGGTACGTGCTCCGGGAGTCGTCGGGCTTGTACGTCCTGGGCATCGCGGGACTCTGCCTCAT
>JACCWH010000133.1 GCA_013697735.1 Trueperaceae bacterium
CCCTGACCACCAGCGAGATCATCCGCCGCCCGACCGGCGCCCTCTACCGAGGGCTCGGCGACCGCGGCTTCCAAGCGCTCGTCGTGCTCCTCGGTTCCACGATCGTGGTGCTCGCCCTGCTGCTCGCGTTCGTGCTCCTCCGCGACGGCTGGGACCCACTGACACGCTTCGGCTTCTTCGGCTTCCTCACCGGCACCACCTGGGATCCGGTACGCGGGGTGTTCGGTACCTGGCCGTTCCTCCTGGGCACGCTGATCACCTCGATCGCGGCGCTCGCCCTCTCGTTCGGGCCGGCGATCGGCGTCGCGATCTTCAGCGCCGAGTACGCCCCTCGGTGGCTTGCGGCCATCCTCGACACCGTCGTCGATCTGCTCGCTGCCATCCCCTCGGTGGTGGTCGGCATCTGGGGCATCTTCGTGCTCGTGCCGCTCCTGCAGAACACCGTGTACCTGCCCATTTTCCTGTGGGCCGCGGAGCAGGCGCCATGGCTCCTCCCCGTGCTCGGTCCTCCCGCCGGCTACAACCTCATCACGGCGACGATCGTGCTGGCGCTCATGATCGTGCCCTACACGGCCGCGCTCGCCCGTGACGCCATCCGGCTCGTGCCCCTCTCGCAGCGCGAAGCGGCGCGCGCGCTCGGTGCGACGCGCTGGGAGGTCATGCGCATGGCGGTCCTGCCGTACGCGCGCGGGGGCATCATCGCAGGCGCCATTCTGTCGTTCGGCCGCGCGATCGGCGAGACGATGGCCGTGGCGATGCTCGTCGGCAACTCGAACACGCTCCCGTTCACCCTCTTCGGTCCGGCGGCCACCATGCCGTCGGTGATCGTCAACGAGTTCCGCGAAGCCGTCGAGAACCTCCACCTCGCGAGCCTCATGACCGTCGGCTTCACCCTGTTCCTGATCTCGCTCGTCGTGAATCTGATCGCCGCCTGGATGCAGCGACGCTTCGCCGTCGGCGGGAGGGCGATCTGATGGCGACGCACGCTCGACCCCTCACGGACGATCCCGTACGGGCACCGCGCCGCGGTCTCGCCGTGGTGACACCGGCGAACCTCCGGCGCCGCTACGCGCGCGACCGGATGATGGTGGGCCTGATCGCGCTCGCCACCCTCGTGGTGCTCGTGCCGCTGCTGATCATCGTCTGGTACGTGATCTCGAACGGCGCGAGCGCGCTCACCGTCGAGTTCTTCACCCAGGACCTCGGATCGCCCGCCCGAGCGCTACGCGGGACGCCCACGGGACTGGGCCACACCATAATCGGCACGATCGTCGTCGACACGCTCGCGCTGCTCATCGCCGTGCCGATCGGGATCGGCGCCGGCATCATGCTCTCGGAATACCCGGAGCACCCGCTCAACGCACCGCTGCGCATCCTCAACGACACGCTCAACGGGATGCCGGCCATCCTCAAGGGGCTCCTCGCCTGGGCGCTCATCGTGAAGCCGATGGGGACCTTCTCCGGGATCTCGGGCGCCATCGCGCTCTCGTTCGTGATGCTGCCCATCCTCGCGCGCGCCACTGAGGGCGTGCTGCGTATCATCCCCTGGTCGATCCGCGAGGCCGGACTGGCGCTCGGACTGCCCCGCTGGCGCGTGGTGCTCAATACCGTCCTCCCGGCCGCGCGCACGGGCGTGGTGACCGGCATCCTGATCGCGTTCGCGCGCGCCGCGGGTGAAGCCGCGCCGCTCCTCTTCACCGCCTTCGGCAACAACTTCTACTCCAGCGGACCTCTGCGCTACCTGTTGGGGCCCGTCGACACGCTCCCCGCACGCCTCTACAGCCTCGCCATCAGCCCCTACCGCGAATGGCACGCGATGGGGTGGGCCGCGGGGATCGTCCTGCTCACGCTCGTCATCGTCGCGTTCGTCGTGGCGCGCATCGCCACGCGCCAACGCCACGCGACGAATCTGTGACCGCCCCCGCGCTCGGGGCGGCGGAAGGACCTGCCATGGATCGTCCGACACCGGCCGGCGTCACACTGGCGCCGACGCAGCAGCCCCGCGAGCGCGACGAGGGGCGCGAGGCGACGGCTGCCGATGCGCAGACGCGGCTCGTCACAGAGGGCATCTCCGTGCACTACGGGGCCAACGTAGGCGTGCGCGACGTGAGCCTCACGTTCCGCGACAAGACCGTCACCGCGCTCATCGGTCCGTCGGGCTGCGGCAAGACCACGTTCCTGCGCTCCCTCAATCGGATGCACGACCTGTCGCGTGCCGTGAAGGTCACGGGCCGTGCGCTGCTCGACGGGGAAGACATCTACGCGCCTGGCGTCGACCCGGTGAGCGTCCGCAGACGCGTCGGCATGGTCTTCCAGAAGCCGACGCCGTTTCCGACGATGTCGATCTACGACAACGTGATCGCGGGACTCAAGCTCGTGGGCATCCGTGATCGGGCGTTGCTCGACGAGGTCGCCGAGCGCTCGCTCCGCCAAGCGGCGCTTTGGGACGAGGTGAAGGACCGGCTGAAGGCGCCCGCGTCGGGCATATCGGGCGGACAGCAGCAGCGGCTCTCCATCGCCCGCGCCCTCGCAGTAGAGGCGGAAGTGCTGCTCATGGACGAGCCGACGAGCTCCCTCGATCCGCAGTCGACCATGCGCATCGAGGAGTTGATCCACGAACTCAAGAAGGACGTCACGATCATCATCGTCACGCACAACATGCAGCAGGCGGCGCGCGTGTCGGACTACACCGCCTTCTTCTACGAGGGGGACGTGGTCGAGCACGCCGACACCAACACGATGTTCACCAATCCGGTGGAGGCGCGGACGAACGACTACATCACGGGTCGATTCGGCTAGCGCCGCCTCGACCATTCGATTCGGCTAGCGCCGCCTCGACCGTTCGATTCGGCTAGCGCCGCCTCGACCGCAAGAATCAGCCGGTCACATCCACTTCTGCGCCTCGCGCGTAGTGGTGTTCGAGGGCAGCTCCCGCTGCCCGAGGCGCCCGCGATCGATGTCGCGGGGCGTTCGCGGCAGCCGCCGAGTGGCGGTGACCGCGGAGAGGACGAAACCATGACGACAGACCGGAACGAACCGACGATGCGTGCGGGGCGAACGACACCCGCGAAGGGACGACGACACACGCTAGCAGGAGTGCTGCTCGTCGCCTTGGCACTGATCGCGAGCGCGTGCGGTGCGCCCATGGTGCCCGACCCGGATCCCGAAGCGGCGGCGTTCGGCGAGACGGCGTTCGGCCTTGCGGCCGGCGGGAACGAGCTGGTGCGCTTCGGAACGGCCGGTGGGTCCACCATGGCCATCACCGGTGTGACGAACGGCACGAGTCTGCTCGCGATCGACTACCGGCCCTCGAACGGCCTGCTCTACGCCCTCGCCAGCGACGGGCAGCTCTACACCCTAGACGCCGACGGAACGGCGCACGCCGTCGGCCTGCCGCAGTCGTACGGTGACCTCGGGGAGGGTGTGGCCTTCGACTTCAACCCGCAGGTCGACGCCATCCGCGTGGTCGTGACCTCGAACGGCGGGAACTTCGTCGCGAATCCCGTCAGCGGAGGACGCGCCGAGTTCACAGCGTCGGCATTCGCCGGCGGTGACGCGAACGCCGGGACGACGCCGAGCGTGGCCGCAACGGCGTACGACATGAACATCGCGCCCTTCCCCGCGACGGGCGCCACCGTCCAATACAGCATCGAGACGCAAGCGAACGTCCTGGCGATCCAGGAGAAGAACGCGGGGACGCTCAACACGGTCGCCCCGCTCGGCATGGACGTCGCCGCCGACGCCGCGCTCGACATCTCCGGCGAGACGGGTACGGCATACGTACTGCTCACCGCCGAGGGCATGCGCCACATGTACGAGATAGACCTCGACGACGGCAGCCTGCTGCTGCTCGCCGTCGAAGCCACCCAGCTCGTCGACTTCACGATCGTCCCCGGTGGGATGATCGCCGATGCTCCGGTCCTGAGCGAAAGCGCCTTCGGCCTCTCGATGGACGGCCTGCGCCTCGTGGCGATCGGCGGAGCGAGCATGGAGATCGCCGGACTGAACGACGACACCTCGCTGCTGGCGCTCGATCACCGCCCATCGGACGACACCCTCTACGCCCTCGGTTCCGACGGTCAGCTCTACACGCTCGCGCAAGACGGCTCGGCGAGCGCGGTCGGCGCGCCGCAGACGTACGGTGACCTCGGCGGCGGCGTCGCGTTCGACGTGAACGCCCAGGTCGATGCGATCCGCGTCGTCACGACAGCCGAAGGACGGAACTTCGTCACGACGCCCGCTACGGGCGAGACCGTGGAGTTCACGACGTCGGCCTTCGCCGATGGCGACGAGTTCGCGGGCACGATGCCGAGCGTTGCGGCGACCGCCTACGATCTGAGCCTCAGCCCCTTCCCGGATGGGAGCGTGACGACCCAGTACAGCCTCGAATCCGAGGCCAACGTCCTCGCGGTCCAGGGGAAGAACGCCGGAACGCTCGAAACGATCGCGGAGCTCCCGTTCGACTTCACGAGCCTCGCTGGACTCGACATCTCCTCGGCCACGGGCACCGCCTACGCCCTGCTGACGACGATGGATGGGGCGCAGGGGCTCTACGAGATCGATGTGGAGAGCGGCGCCCTCACCCGGCTCGCAACGCCCGTGACCGACCTGCGGGCCGTCGTCATCGTTCCGGACTGACGATCAGCGGGTACCCCGTACCCGACCCATGGGGGGATCCCGGGAGGGGGCGAGGTCCGCCTCGCCCCCTCCCAACAGACCGTCCTGCTAGGGTTCTCGGAGTGTCCGACGCGTCCCACCCCCCCGCCGCCGACGCCGATCGGGACGGGCGGGAGGCGGTGCTCCTACTTCGTCTCCAGGGTGGTGATCGGGACGCGCTCCAGGCGCTCTACGAGGGGCTCGCGACCCCCGTCACCTCGCTCGCGTTCGCACTGCTCGGGACCAGGGAAGAGGCCGAGGAGGTGGTCCAGGACGCCTTCCTGCAGCTCTACCGGCAGGCCGCTCGTTTCGATCCCGCCCGCGGTACCGTCAGAGCGTTCATCTATGCGATCGCTCGCAACGCGTGCCTCTCCCTCCTTCGCAAGCGCTCGGCGCGGCCCCGCGCGAGCGACCACGATCCCCACGCCCCGGCCGTCGGGCACGACGTTCGGTTCGCCAGCCGGGATCCCGACGTGGTCACGCGGGTGACGCTCGAGCAGGCACTCGCCGAAATCGGGGAGCCGGACCGGACGCTCATCATGCACGTCTATTTCGATGGCTTCAGTCACCGTGATCTCGCTGCCGAGACGGGCATGCCACTCGGCACCCTCAAGAGCCGCATACGGCGCGGCCTCGGTCGACTCAGAGCACTTCTGGAGGGGGAATGAATCCCGACGATCCCGCTGGGCACGACGACGGCGCGACCCATCGCCCCACTGCGGACGTCGGTCGGCCCGCCGAGGACTGGGTTGCGGCCCACGACGACCTGACGGCGTACGCGCTCGGGGAGCTCGAGGCGGCGGACGCTCGGCGCGTCGAGGACTACCTCGCGTGGTCGGATGCGGGGAGGGCCGAGGTGCGGGCCATCGGCGCGGCGCTCGTCGCGGTGGTGGAGGCGGTGCCCCAGCGCGCGCCGAGTCCGGTGGTCTGGGGGAGGGTCGAGGCCGCCGTCGCCGAGGAGCGCCGCAAGGAGAGCGCGGCGACGGCGGGTAGACGGCGTCACACACCGGCGTCGGCGGCAGGGCGTGCGCGACGGCGATGGGCGAGGCCCGCCTCGGGCTGGCTCGCCGCTGCCTGCCTGGCACTGCTGAGCGTGACCGCTGGCGTCGGTGGCCTCCTGGGTGTGCGGAGCGCCAGCGCTGAAACGGCGGCGCGCGAACGCCGCGTCAGCGAGGCGCTCTCCGCCCCGGACATGCAGCGCGTCGTGCTCTACGGTGCCGCCGAACCGGGGGGACCCGAGACCGCCCTCGGGAGCGTCGTGCTGCGGGGTGACCGGGCCCTCTTCGTGATGACGGAGGGCGCAGGGCGCGGGCGCGCCTATCAGGCGTGGGGACACCGTTCGCTCGATTGGGAGCCCGGTGGCGACGACCGCCTCACGTCGCTCGGGACCTCGACGAGTTCCGTCCTCGACGTGCCGATCACGTCGTTCGCCGCGCTCTATCTCAGCCGTGAACCGTCGCGCGGAAGCGATCAGCCCACGGTGCCACTCGCCCGCGTCTCGCTGATCGATCCGATCGCCGATCGCCCGCTCACGATCGTGCAGCCGACGAGCGGCGCGGCCGCGTCGGGCAGCATGATCGTTCGGGGGCTCGTCGACACGAGCGTGGCAAGCGTGACGTACCGCCTGAACGAGGAGGGCGCCATCGACGTCGCTGTTGTCGGTGGCCGCTTCACGTTCACGATCCCGGGCCTGAGCGCCGGAGAGCACGCGCTCGTCGTGACCGCGACGCTGCGCACGGGCGGTGCGGTCGAGGAGCGGATCAGGCTCGTGGCACCCTGATCGGTCGCTCCCGCGACCCTCGGAGTCGCGGCTATACTGCCTCTCCGGGGGAGAGTTCTTGCTCCCAGAGAGGCTACGGCATGGCGACGATTCGTCGTTCGACGCGACGGTCCGGACGACGGTGTGGACGACGGCGCGGGCTCGTTGCGAGCCTCGCCGCGGGGGTGGCCGCGCTCGCCGTGTGCGGCGCTTCGCTTGCGACCGGCGCGCTTGGTGCGTCTACACCGATTCTCGTGGTCAGTCGGCCCGCACCGCCGCTTCTGCCGAGTGATCCGCCGCGTGGACTGCTCTTCGCGGTCGCACTAGGTATGGATCGTGCGAGCGTGTTCCTCGACGTCCGCCCGACGGCAGCGGCTCCGTCACTCCCGATCGGCCTCTCCTACGTCGCCGTCGATGGGCGAGGCACCGGCTACGTGACGGTCGACGACGGTCCCTACGAGGCGGCCCCAGGTGGCATCCTGATCGTGCCGAACCTGCTCGAACCTGGCGGCGCCGACCTCGAGGGATCGGTCGTAATCACGGGTCCGGCGACGAACCTCGTCGACCCGAAGGACATCGTGACGATCGCGACGCCCGCCGGTGAGACGTGGCTCGCCGTCGCCGACTTCGGGTCGGCCGCCGTGCACGTGTTCGACGGAGCGGCCCGCGGCGACGCCGCGCCCCTCTTCAGTCTCCCTCGGGGCATCACCTCCGGGGCCGAGGCGAGCGTGTGGGGGCTGCACTACGATGTCGGGCGCGATCGGCTGTTCGTGAGCACCACGGACGGCTTCATCCTCGTCTACGACGCGTTCGTCGATCGCCGAGGCGCTGCGGGTCCTGATCGCTTCATCGAACCCACGCTCGCGGGCGCGCCGGCGAGCGCCAACCTCCACGGCATCAGCCACCACGCCGACTCCGACACCCTCATCGTGACCGACGTCGGCACGCAGACGACACCAGAACACGGCCCCGACTTCGCTCGGAACGGCGCGCTCCTCGTCATCGCCGACGCCGGTGCGGCCGACGGGCCGACGCCGGTGCGGGCGCGCATCGCAGGCCACGCCACGCTCCTCGGCAATCCCCTCGACGTGCTGCTCGGCGCCGACGGCAGCGTCTACGTCGCCGAGGGCGCGAACCAGCTCGTCCTGCGGTTCGCCGCCGTGCTGGCCAGCGTTGGCGCCATCGACATGCCGCCCGACGGCGCCATCGGCGTGGCGGCGCCCGAGTCGCTCGTCACGCCGCCGTAGGCGCCTGACGCGACGACCAGGGTTGGAAGCCGTTGGTGTCTCGGACGCCCGCGCCGTCTCGAAGGCCGCAGCGTCAGTCGCGCGCCGGGAGCTTCTTACCGGGGTTCATGATGCCCGCGGGGTCGAAGGCATCCTTGATGGCCCACATCAGGTCGACCGCGTCGCCGTGCTCGGCGCGGACGTACGGGAGTTTGCGCAGCCCGATGCCGTGCTCACCGGTGCAGGTCCCGCCGGCGGCGAGCGTCAACGCGACCAGCTCGGCGTGTGCGGCCGAAGCCCTCGCGCGCGCGTCGAGGTCGCCCTCCGGGAAGAAGATCGTGATGTGGAAGTTACCGTCGCCGACGTGTCCGATCACGTAACCGGGTAGCCCGACGCGAGTGACCGCGTCGAGCGATGCGTCGATGACCTCGGCGAGGCGGGAGACCGGCACTGCCAGGTCGGTGATCAAGCTCGCCATGCCGGGGTTGGCCGCCACCATGGCGTAGAACGCCTGGTGCCGACCGCGCCAGAGCGCACGGAGGGCGTCGCCGTCTGGTGCCGTCTCGCTCGCGGTCGCGCCGTGGTCACCGCCGAGCTCGATCGCCTGCCGTGCGCCGGAGGCGACGGAGGCCTCGTCGCCGTGGAATTCCAAGAAGACGGTGTGGGCGTCGGCAAGCGGGAGGTCGAGGTGATTGCGAATCGCCTGCACCGCACCGCGGTCGAGCAACTCGCAGCGGGCGACGGGAACGCCCGACTGGATCAGCTCGGTGACGAACGAGACGCAGCCGGAGACGGTGTCGAACGACAGCCGCGCAGCCATCACGGCGGCGGGGCGCGCGGCGAGCCTGACGGTGAGTTCCGTGATGACTCCGAGCGTCCCCTCGGCGCCGCAGAAGAGGCGCGTCAGGGCGTAGCCGCTCGACGACTTCCTTGACCGTCCGCCGGTGCGCACCACCCGACCGGTCGGGGTCACGACCTCGAGGCCGAGCACCAGATCTCCCATCACGCCGTACCGCACGGCCATGGTGCCCGATGCGTTCGTCGACGCCATACCGCCGAGCGAAGCCTCCGCGCCGGGATCGACGGGAAAGAAGAGGCCGGTCGCACGGAGGGCCTCGTTGAGCTTCGGGTAGGTGACGGCTGGCTGCACGACCGCCAGGAAGTCCTGCGGGGCGAGTTCGATGATCCGGTCCATCCGCGTCATGTCCAGCGAGACCCCACCGTGCAGCGGGACGGTGTGTCCCTCGAGGCTTGAGTTGACGGCGACGGGCGTGACGGGGATTCGGGTCTCGTACGCCCAAGCGAGCAGCCGCTGCACGTCGGACGTGGACTCGGGGTAGGCCACGGCGTCGGGGGGGTGCGACACGTCGCACGACTCGCCGCGTGCGTGGAGCGCCAGCGCGCTCGCGGACGTGTCGACCTGGTCGTGGCGGAG
>JACCWH010000140.1 GCA_013697735.1 Trueperaceae bacterium
GACAGGGTCGCCCGGGCGTGACCGTGGCGGAGAGGGTGGGATTCGAACCCACGGTACCGCATAGCGATACAACGGTTTTCGAGACCGTCCCGTTCAACCACTCCGGCACCTCTCCGAACGCTTCGCGCGGACCCCGCGGGGCGGGTCGCTCGGCGCGAGCCTGCACAGGCTATCACGACACCGGCGACGCGAGGGGTTCGCGAGCGGCGCGCGCCAGACGACGTGCATCTTCGCGGCCGTCCGCTTGCCTTGCACTCGGGTGGGTAGGCGTGCTGTAATAGCATGTTGCGATTCGTCGTAGCTGAAGGAGGACCCCCCTTTCCATGAACGACAAGCCGAACCAGGCCGTGGACACCCCTGCCCCGGCCACCGACCCAGCCCCGGAGACCAACCACGACCAGGCCCCGACTGCGGTTGCTGAGCAGGGTGACCAGAACGCAGCGGCGACGAACGACCACGTGTCCTCCGTTGCCCAACACGACGAAGCCCAAGACGACGAAGCCCAGAACGACGCGATCTCGATGGACGACCTCCTCGACGACGCCGCGTTCGACCAGAAGCCCGACGACACGTCCGACGACGAGATCACGATGGAAGACGTGCTCGCCGCCTCGGACGAACAGTTGGCCCGCAAGCCCGTCCATCGCGGAATGATCGTCAACGGCGAGATCATCATGCTCACGCAAGATGGCATCGTCATCGACGTCGGCGCGAAGATCGAAGGCCTGCTGCCGTACAACCAACTGTTCGAACACGACAGCACGCAGGAAGAGGCAGCCCAGTACTACAAGGCGGGCGACGCCATTCTCGTGTACGTCGTGCGATCCGACGTCCCGAACAACACGATCGTCCTTTCCAAGCGCCGTGCCGACGCCGAGCGCGCGTGGAACCTCCTGCAGGAGATCCATGAAAAGGAGAAGCCGGTCGAGGTCGAGATCGTCGAGAAGGTCCGTGGCGGTCTCGTCGCGAACCTCGGCGTGCGGGCATTCCTCCCCGCCAGCCAGGTCGACATCCGGCGCGTGAACGATCTCGACCCGTACGTCGGCCAGCGCATGAAGGTCAAGATCATCGAGCTCAACCGTCGACGGAACCGCGTGATCATCTCGCGCCGCTCCATCCTCGAACTCGAGCTCGCCGGCCAGAAGGACAAGACGCTCAAGCAACTCGAGCCCGGGTTCCGGACCGAGGGCGAAGTCGTGGAGATCACCGACTTCGGCGTCTTCGTCAACCTCGGCGGCATCGACGGGCTCGTGCACCGCAGCGAACTGACCCACGGCCGCTTCAGCCACCCGCGTGACGTGCTGAAGGTCGGCGAGAAGGTCAAGGTCGAGGTCCTCGACATGGACCTCGAGCGCGAGCGCATCAACCTGTCGATGAAGAAGCTCCTCCCGAACCCGTGGGAGAACGTGCTCACGACCTACAACATCGGCCAGCGCGTGACGGGTAAGGTCACGAACCTCACCCCGTTCGGCGCGTTCGTCGAGATCGAAGCGGGCCTCGAGGGCCTCATCCACGTCTCCGAGATGAGTTGGACCAAGCGCGTCCGGCACCCCAAGGAGATCGTCACCGAGGGTGACGAGGTCGAGGCGATGATCCTCAAGATCGACACCGAGCAGCAGCGCATCTCGCTCGGGCTCCGCCAGACCCAGCCCGATCCGTGGAGCAGTCTCCCCGACCGCTTCCCGCCCGGCACCGAAGTCACCGGCCCCATCACGGGCATCACCGACTTCGGCGTGTTCATGGAGATCGAAGAGGGCATCGAAGGCCTCGTCCACATCTCCGAGCTGGCGCACGATCACATCGAAGACATCAACGAGCACTTCAAGCGTGGCGACGAAGTCACCGCGGTGATCCTGAACATCGACCCGGTCGAACAGCGTGCCAGCCTCTCGCGTAAGCGCCTCCTCCCCTTCACGGCGGGCACGGGCTCCTACGACGACATCGGCACCGGAGCGCCCGCAGCTCGCGGCGCCGGAGCCGGCGCCCGTCGCGGCGGACGCCGCGGTGGTCGCCGCGGTGCGGGCATCGACTACGACTACAGCTACGCCGCCGACACGGCGGGTCAGAAGACGACCACGAAACTCGGTGACGTCTACGCCGACCTCTTCGCGCAGTTCGGTCTGAGCGACGCGAAGGACAAGGATGACGACGCCGCCAAGGAGACGCCCGCCGCGGACGCCGCCGACGGCGCCGGTAGCGACGACGCAGGAACCGAGGCTCCCAAGGATCAGGCCGCGCCCGAAGCGACCGCTCCCGCAGCGCCCGCCCCGCGCCCCGCACCCACGCCGAGGGTCGAAGAGCCCGTCGATCCCGAGAACGCGATCGACGCCGCCGAAGCCGCCGCGCTGCTGACCGCCGCCTTCCGCGATGGTCGCCGTCCCAACCCCGCCGCCGAGAGCGCTCCCGCGACCGACGAGGCCGCCGTGCCCGACGCGCGCAGCGCCGATCACGCGGATCACGCCTCAGACGAAGCGGCCAGACGCGAACGTGAAGACGCCGAAGAGGCCTCCGCCCAAGCGGAGGACGAGGCCCAGGCCGACGCCGAGAAGGCGCTCGGGTTCGGTGACGACGACGACAAGCGCGAGGGAAAGCGGGACGAAGGCTGATCCTCTGACCCGCCCCATGCGGCCACGAGGCCGTTCGCACGACGGCAGCGCGCCGGACCCTCGGGTTCGGCGCGCCCCTCATTGGACCTACCCCACGGCGATCACCGACCTCGCCCCCTCGCGACACGACCAGCCGCTATGATCCACGGGTGAGCGGCATGCTGATTGCCGTGTTCATCCCCATGCTCGCGTGCAGCATCGGGGCGTGGGCAGGGAGCCACATACGCGGCGACCGCCAGGTGCGGGGGTCGCTACGAGTTCTCGCTGGCCTCGGAGGGCTCGGGGCCCTCCATGCGTCGATGGTCTGGCCGGCAGCACCCGACACACCCGTCGGCTTCGCCGCGCTCGTCATGTCCGGGTACCTCTTCGGCCTCGCGGCTCCGTATCGCCCTGCAGCGGACTCCGAGCACGAGTGACCGCCGCTCGATCCCTCCTCAGACGCGCCGCAGCCGGTCGATCCGCTCCTGGATGGGCGGGTGCGTGGAGAAGAGGCCGTGGGCATTGCGCTTCGCCAACGGGTTCACGAAGAACATGTGCTGCACGCCCTCTGAGACCTGCAAACGCTCGCCGGAGAAGTCGCGCAGCTTTTCGAGGGCGCTCGCGAGCCCCTCGGGATTGCGCGTGATGTAGGCGCCCGTCGCGTCCGCGAGATACTCGCGGCGGCGGCTCACCGCCATGCGCAGGAGGGTCGCCAGGATCGGCGCCACGATCAGTAGCACCACCAGCGCCACCATCGCCAGCGCCTGCCCCTTCCCGCCCCCCGACGACCGCCCTCGACCGCGCGCGCCACCGAAGCGCATCGCGCGCAGGATCACGTCGCGCATCAACACGACGGCCCCCACCGTGGCGGCGAGCAGCGATGCGAAGCGGATGTCGTAGTTGCGGATGTGCGCCAGCTCGTGCGCCACCACGCCCTCGAGCTCCTGCCGGTCGAGCAGGTCGAGCAGCCCCGTGGTCACCGCCACCACGCCGTGCTTCGGATCGCGCCCCGTGGCGAACGCGTTCGGGGCCGGGCTGTCGATCACGAAGATGCGCGGCACCGGCACCCCCGCGCCGAGCGAGACCGCCTCGGTCACGTTCACCAGGTAGCGGTGCTCCTCACGCGTCGCGGCGCGGGCACCGGAGGCGGCGAGCGCCATCTTGTCCGAGAACCAATAGGCAGCGAAGGTCATCCCCGTGGCGACCACCACCGCGATCACCACGAAGAACAGCGCCGCTCCGGGCTCGAGCGCGAGGGCGACGAGGTAGGCGATCGCGACGAGCATCAGCACCACGCCGGCGCCGAGCAGCCACGACGCGCGCATGTTCCCCGCCTGCCAATCGAGCAGGCTGATGCGCTGGCCCGTCGCCGGATCGGTGATCGCGTCGGGCAGGCGCGACGGCGCCGAACGTGTCGACGTGGTCACGAGGGGTCGGCGGACCTAGGCCGTCGCGCCGAAGGAGACCTGCGGAACGGCCTTGTCTTCCTCGGGGACCTCGAGGTAGACGTGGCGCGACTTGCCCATCGGGTTGGCGAGGAAGACGCCCGGGACGGTCTCGATCACGGTGTTGTACTGCAACACGGCGTCGTTGTAGAACTGCCGCGCGTACGCGATCTTGTTCTCGACGCTCGAGAGCTCCTCCTGCAACAGCTTGAAGTTCTCGTTCGCCTTCAGCTCCGGGTAGGCCTCGGAGATCGCGAAGAGGCGGCCGAGGGCGGCCGTCATCATGTTGGCGGCCTCCGCCGACTGGTCGACGTTCTTCGCGCCCGCCATGGCGGCTCGCGCCCTGCCGACGTTGTCGAAGACCTCCTTCTCGTGCGCGGCGTAGCCCTTCACGGTCTCGATCAGGTTGGGCACGAGGTCGTTGCGCCGCTTGAGCTGCACGTCGATCTGGCTCCAAGCGTTTTGGTAGCGATTCTCGAGCGTGATGATCCGGTTGTAGATGTTGACGACGAACAGGACCAGCGCCGCGAGCAGCACCAGGACGACGATGGTTGATGTCACCTGAAGGCCTCCTGGGGGTCAGTCTACTTCGTAGGCGGCCGCGACGTGTGGGACGCTCCTCCGTCGCCCCGGGAGACGATCACACCGCCGCCGAGCAAGCGCTCGCCGTCGTAGAGCACCGCCGACTGTCCGCGCGCCACGGCGAACTGTGGCTCGTCGAACGTCAACGAGAAGCCGTCGTCGCCACGCCGCGCCAGGCGCGCCGCGACCGGCGACTGCCGATAGCGCACCTGCGCCCAGACGCGCTCGGGAAGCTCGGCGGGGTCGCACAGGAGGTTCATCCGGTCGGCCACGAGCTCGCGCCACCGGCACATCTCGCGTGGCCCGACCACCACGGTATTGGTCGCGGGCTCGACGTCGATCACGTAGCGCGGCACGTGCGAGCGCCAGAGCCCCAGGCCGCGCTTCTGCCCGATCGTGTAGAACGGCACGCCAGCGTGCTCACCCACCACCTCGAAGTCCGCACTCGCGTCGACCACCGGCCCCGGCTCCGCCTTCGCGCGCCCCTCGAGGTAGCCCTTCACCGTGTCGGGGATGAAGCAGAGCCCGCTCGACGACGCCTTCCAAGCGACCGAGAGCCCACGCTTGACCGCCTCTTGGCGTACCTCGGGCTTCGTCATCTCGCCGAGCGGGAAGAGCAGGTATGGCAGGATCTCGCGCGGCAGCGCCCACAGGAAGTAGGTCTGGTCCTTGTCGTCGTCACGACCTCGGTGCAGTTCTGGGCCCCGCCGCCCGTCGACCCGGCGCACGTAGTGACCCGTCGCCATGAACTCGCAGCCGAGGCGCTGCGCGCGCCGCACGAAGTCACCGAACTTGATCTCGCGGTTGCACCAGACGCACGGGTTGGGCGTCTCCCCCGCCTCGTACCCCGGCACGAACGGGTCGATCACCACGCGATCGAACGCCTCGCGGGCGTCGAGCAGATAGAAGGGGACGTCGAGCCGATCGGCGATGCGGCGTGCGTCGAACGCTGCCTCCGGACTGCAGCAAGCGTCGAACGCCCCCTCGGGGCGGTCGTCCGACCAGAAGCGGAGCATGGAGCCGACTACCTCGAACCCGGCCTCCACCAGCAGCGCCGTGGCGACCGACGAGTCGACCCCTCCCGACATCGCCGCGAGCACCTTCGGGCCTCCCGAGGGACGCATCACCTCCCCCTCCGCGGGCGTGGCGCTCGGACTCCGGACGTGGTCGTCGCTGCGGCTCATGACCCACGAGTCTAGCCGACCGGCCACGGCGGGCGCGCGGTAGGATGGACGTCGGAGGTCCGCGTGAAAGCCATCCGCATCGCCCAGGTCGTTGCGCTCGTGCTCGTCGCCATCTACGGGTGGGTCTTTCACAACGTCAACCCCGACTACGTCATCCTTCCGCTCCTCATCTCCATGTCACCCGCGCTCCTGGTGCTGATCGCGGTGCTGCTCACGTGGCTCCTCACCAGCCTGCCCGCGCGAGCCCGCACCTGGCGGCTCGAGCGCCGCCTCAAGCAGACGCGCGAGGAGCGCGATGCACTCGAAGCACAGCTCAGGCCGCCGCTCCCCTACGACCCCGCCGCCGGCCCGGTGATCCCCGACCGGATCGATCCCTACGAGGCATCGAGCGCCGAACGGCGTGGCGACGATCCCACCGACTACCTGTGAGTGCCCCGCACCGCGCCCCGCGCGCTCGCCGCACGCTCCACCCGAACCGCCGGTCCGTAGGGGCCGCGTGAGCACCCCCGATACCGCCTGGGCGCTGCGAATGCCCGCCCCCCTCGACGCGGTTCGCGCCCTCACCGACGAGCTCCACGTGCATCCGACGCTGGCGGCCGCCGTCTGGGCGCGCGGGCTGCGCACGCACGCATCGCGGCGCCTGAGGCCCGAGCTCGTCCCCGCACCGATCCCGCACCTCGACGAGGCCGCCGAGCGCCTCGAGCGCGCGATCGAGCGGCGCGAGCGCATCGTGCTCCACGGTGACTACGACGCCGACGGCGTCACCGGGACGGCCGTGCTCACCCTCGGCCTGCGCGCACTCGGCGGCCGTGTCGCCCCCTTCATCCCCGACCGACTGGGCGACGGGTACGGCGTCTCGAGCGCTCGCATCGACGAGCACGTCGCTGCAGCCGATCTCTTCGTCACGATCGACTGCGGCATCTCGAACCACGACGAGGTCGCGCGCCTGCGCTCCGCCGGCGTCGACGTGATCGTCACCGATCACCACGTTCCCGGCGCCACGCTGCCCGCTGCGCTCGTGGTCCACCCGGCGCTCGCACCACGCGACGACGACGGCACCGCCGATCTCACGGGCGCCGGCGTCGCCTACCACCTGTTGTGGGCGCTCCACCGCCGCCGCGGGCTCGCTGCCCCGCTCGAGTACGCCGACCTCGCCACCGTCGGCACGATCGCCGACGTGGCCCCCCTCCTCGGCGCCAACCGCGCCCTCGTGCGCGCCGGGCTCGAGCGCATGCACGCCTCGACCTCCGCCGGACTCCGTGCGCTCGTGGGGCTCAACAAGCTCCGCGGCGCCGTCAGCGCCCACCACGTGGCGTTCGTGCTGGCGCCGCGGCTCAACGCCGCTGGTCGCCTCGGTCGCTCGAACGACGCCCTCGAACTCCTCACCACCGGCTCCGACGACCGCGCGCGCGTGCTGGCCACGCTGCTCGACGTCCTGAACGGCGAGCGCCGCACCCTGCAGGCCCGCATGCTCGAGCAGGCGCTCGAGATCGTGGACCCCGCCGCCCCCGCCGTCGTGATCCGCCATCCGGAGTGGCACCCGGGCGTGATGGGGATCGTGGCGAGCCAGGTGCTCGAGCGGCACTACCGCCCGGTGTTCGTGGTGGCGCAAGGGAAAGGAAGCGTCCGCTCCACACCGGGCATCTCCGCCGTCGCCGGCCTGAACGCTGCCGGCACCGTGCTGCAGCGCTGGGGCGGGCACGCTGCGGCGGCGGGCTTCTCGCTCGACGAGGCGAACTTCGAGGCATTTCGCGACGCGATATACGACTTCGTGTCGTCGCACCCCGTGCCCGTGCGCACCGTCACGGCCGACGCGGTGCTCCGCCCCGACCAGGTGACGAGCGATCTCTTCGCCGCGCTCGCCGAACTCGAGCCGTATGGCCAGGGGCACGTCGCTCCACGCTTCGCGGTGCGCGGACCCCTCACACGGCTCCGCGCGGTGGGCAAGGGGGGCGACCACCTGCAGCTCGGCGTCGGGGCCGTGAAGGGCGTCGCCTGGAACCGCGGCCACGAAGCGGAGCGCTGGACCCTCGGTGGCGCCATCACCGCCTTCGCCAGCCTCGCCGAAGCGACCTACCGCGACATCACCACCATCGAGTTGCGCGCCGAGGCCCTGACCGACTCGCCGTCGCTCCACTTGGCACCCGAAGCCATCGACGCCCACCGCTCGGGCGCCGAGCGACACCCGAGCGCGCCCTGCCGACTCCGGCTCGGCCCGCCGCCGGCCCGGTCGGCGGACGTCACCCACATCACCGCGCTCGTCCCCGACGGGCTCGACCCGCTGGCGCCCCTGCGCCGCGCGCTCGCCGGCGCGGGCGTCGTCCACCTCGATCTCGACGAGCGCGCGCTCGTCGCCCTGGAGCGCGCCGCGGACGCCTACCCGAACGTGCACGACCTGCGCACCGCATTCGTGGCCGCGCAACGCGGTCGCGCCCTGCCGTGGTCGGACGCGAAGGCGACCCTCGCACGGACCGCCCTCGAGGAGCTCGACTTGCTCGACGTGCGCGGCCGCGCTCGCCGCGCCCAGCGGCGCGACCCCTACGACGCCGCCACGCTGCGCGCCTCACTCGTGGCGCGGCACGCGCTCGACACCCTCGTGAACGTGATTCGGTGCCTCGGGCGCGACGACGCGGCGCGCGCGATCGCCGCCCTCGTCGCACCGTCGGGTGCCGACGGGGGCGACGCTCGGACGGGCGGGCTGATCGCGGACACGGAAGATCAACCGCCCGAGGGAGCCGTCGCGAGCGATCGCGACGGCGTGGTCGCGGTCTGAACGATCGCTCGCCGCCCGCCGAACCATGCACGACGACTGGAGGCACGATGCAGGAGATTTGGTGGATTCGCCACGGCGAGACGGATTGGAATCTGAACGGACGCGTCCAGGGGACGTCCGACATCCCCCTCAACGCCACGGGCCGAGCGCAGGCCGCCGCCCTCGCCGAACGATTCGACGGTACGGCCGAGTTCGACGGCGTCTACGCGTCCGACCTCGAGCGCGCGGCCGAGACCGCGCGCCTCGCCCTGCCCGATGTGGGCGCAGTCCTCGACGCGCGCCTGCAGGAACTCGACTACGGGCACCTCGAGGGGCATCGCTGGGCCGACCCGATGCCGGCCGAACTCGTCGATCCCGTCCGCGCCTGGCAGGCCGATCCCTTCGAGGGGCGCGTGCCGGGTGGCGAGTCGTACGGCGATCTCACCGACCGCGTCGCTGCCTTCCTCGCCGAGCTCCCGACGGCGGGACGCTTCGCGCTGTTCAGCCACGGCGGCACCATCCGCAGCGCCCTGTACGCCGTGATCGGGCGCCCCCGAGGCGAGTGGCGCATCGCCGTGGAGAACACGTCCATCACGCGCGTGCGCTTCGATCGGCGCGGCGCGACGCTCGTGACGCTGAACGATCACGGCCACCTGGATCGGTTCGAGCCGTTGGAGAAGGTCGGCCCGGAAACGAGCGCCCTCACGACCTAGAGCGCTCCACGCCGCGTGCGATACTGCTGGCATGACCGCGCCTCGGATCGCTCCACCGCGCCCGGGCGCGGCGCGCGCCACCCGCCACGCCGCGACCGACGACGCCACGCTCGCTCTGAGGCGCACGGTCGCGAGCGCCTTGCGCGAGCGCGTGCAGGGCGAAGTCCGCTTCGCCGACGTCGACCGCGCCCTCTACGCAACCGACGCCAGCCCCTACGAGATGACGCCGATCGGCGTGGTGCTGCCGCGCTCGAGCGACGACGTCCAGGCGACCCTCGCGGTGGCGGCGAGGTTCGGCGTGCCGGTACTCCCGCGCGGCGGCGGCACCAGCCTCGCCGGGCAGACCGTCGCCGAGGCGATCGTGATCGACGTCTCCAAGTACCTGCACGCGATCAAGGCACTCGACGTGGAGCGGCGCACGGTCACGGTCGAACCCGGCGTCGTGCGCGACCACCTCAACGCGTACCTCGCCCCGTACGCGTTGCAGTTCACGCCCGACATCGCCACCACCAATCGCGCCAACGTGGGCGGCATGGTCGCCAACAATTCCGCGGGCACGCGCTCGATCAAGTACGGCAAGACCGTCGACCAGGTGGTCGCCATGACGGTCATGTTCGCCGACGGCTCGGTCGCCGAACTACGCGAGCTCGACGACGCCGAGCTCGCCGCCAAGCTCGCTGCCCCGGGAACCGAGGGGGAGGTCTACCGCAGCGTTGCGCGCATCGTACGCGACCATGCCGACGAGATCGAGGCGCGCTATCCGAAGGTCATGCGACGCGTCGGCGGCTACAACCTCGACGAGCTCGTGGCGCCGAAGCCGTTCAACCTCGCGAAGCTGGTCTGTGGTTCGGAGGGGACGCTCGCCTTCATCCTCGACGTCACGCTGCGCCTCCACCCGGTCCCCGCGAAGCGCTGCCTGGCGATGCTCCACTACGACACCCTCGTGGGCGCGCTCGAGTCCGTCGCCCTCATCAACCGGCACGGCCCCTCCGCCGTGGAGATCTTCGACCACGACATGTTCGACCTCGGCCGCCGCAACCCGGCGCTCCGGCCGCTCCTCGGCTGGCTGGAGGGGGAACCCGCCGCCGTGCTGGCGGTGGAGTTCGACGGACCCGACGAAGCCGACCTGCAGCGCCAACTCGCTTCCCTCGCCGGCGACGCCGAGATCGAGCGGCGCACCTACGCCACCCACGTCGCCGTCACCGCGACGGAACAGCACGACATCATCGAATTCCGTCGCAAGGGGCTCGGCATCTACGCCACCGTGAAGGGGCCGAAGAAGCCGACGCCGTTCATCGAGGACGCCGCCATCCCCATCGAGCACCTCGCGACCTACGTGCCCGAGGTGCTCGAGATCTGCGAGCGGCACGGCGCGCGCGCCGTGCTCTACGCGCACGCCTCCGTGGGCGTGATCCACATCCGCCCGCACATCGACCTCAAGACCGTGCACGGCGTCGCCACCTACCGCGCGATCGCCGACGAGGTGTTCGCGCTCGTGCGCCGCTACGGCGGCTCCTGGTCGGGTGAGCACGGCGACGGCCTCATCCGCTCGGAGAAGAATCGCGAGCTCTTCGGCGACGTCCTCTACGAAGACTTCCGGGCGCTGAAGCGCGCGTTCGATCCGGAGGGGCGCTTCAATCCCGGCAAGATCGTCGACGCCCCGCCCATGACGCAGCACCTTCGCTATGGCCCCGACTACCCTTCGATCGAGCTCGACACCGTCCTCGACTTCGGTGCGCAGGAGGGCTTCGGCGGCGCGATCGAGATGTGCACGGGTGTGGGCGACTGCCGCAAGGTGGGCGTCGGCACCATGTGCCCCTCCTACATGGCGACGCGCGACGAGGACCACTCCACGCGGGGCCGCGCGAACGTCCTGCGCGAGGCGCTCACCGGCGGCATGCCCGGCGGCCTCACGAGCCGCGAGGTCTACGACGTCCTCGATCTCTGCCTCGAGTGCAAGGCGTGCAAGGCCGAGTGCCCGAGCCAGGTCGACATGGCGAAGATCAAGTACGAGTTCCTCCAGCACTACCACGACGCGCACGGCACGCCGCTATCGGTCCGGGCCGTGGGGGGGGTCGCGCGACTCGCACCGCTCGCGCAGCGCGTGGCGCCACTCGCCAACGCCGTACTGGCGGCGCGTCCGGTCCGCTGGGCGAACGAACGTCTCCTCGGCATCGATCGCCGGCGCACGTTGCCGGCCTACGCTCGCCAGCGCTTCGACGTCGGATTCGTGCGGCGCCCGGCCTCGACGCGCAAGCCTGCGTCGCAGGGGGGCGCCGAGTCCCGTGGCTCGGTGGCGCTCTTCGCCGACACCTGGACCATGTTCAACGCCCCCGCCCCCGGCCACGCCGCGGTGCGGGTGCTCGAGGCACTCGGCTACCGCGTCGAACTCGTCCCGTATCGCTGCTGCGGTCGGCCGCTCATCTCCAAGGGCCTGCTGCGGCAGGCGAAGCGACAGGCCGAGGGTGTGGTGCAGGCGTTGCAACCGTTCGTGGCGCGCGGCGTGCCGATCGTGGGCCTCGAGCCGTCGTGCATCACCGCCCTCAAGGACGACTACCGTGATCTGGTGCCTGGCCCGCGGACGGACGCCCTCGCCGACGGCGCCATGCTCCTCGAGACGTTCCTCACCAAGGCCTGGACGCGCGGCGAGATCGATCCCGCCACCACGTTCGCACGCAACGGCCGCCCGGTGCTCCACCACGGGCACTGTCAGCAGAAGGCCGTGCTCGGCACCGCCGCTACGCGCGCGGTGCTCGAGTGGACCTCAGGGGAGGTGCGCGACCTCGACGCCGGCTGCTGCGGTATGGCCGGCTCGTTCGGCTACAGTCACCACGACGTCTCGATGACGATCGGGGAGGACCGCCTCTTCCCCGCAGTACGCGCGCACGAGGGCGACACGGTGGCGTGCGGGTTCAGCTGCCGGCACCAGATTCGTGACGGTACGGGGAAGCAGGCGATGCACGTCGCGGAGGCGTTGGCTGCAGCGCTGGGTGACTGACGGATCGATCCAGTCCTGCTGCCCAAGGGTGGTCGAGTGCACCTCGGCTACGACTCCTGTACGACCGGGTTGCGAAGATCACCAATACCTACGACGGAGACCGTGACCACGTCGCCGGCGTGCAACCAGCGCGGCGGAACCGACGCCATGCCGACCCCGTGGGGCGTTCCCGTCAAGATGACCGTGCCGGCCAACAGGGTCGTACCCGCGCTGAGGAACTCGATCAAGGCAGGGACGTCGAAGATCATATCGTCGGTGTTCCAGTCCTGAACGATGTCGCCGTTCAACTCCGTGCGGATCTGCAGCGCATTGGGGTCGGGGATCTCGTCGCTCGTCACCAGCACTGGGCCGAGTGGGCAGAAGGTGTCGAACGACTTCCCGCGCGACCACTGGCCGCCCCCCTTGTCCAGCTGCCAGTCGCGGGCGCTCACGTCGTTGGCACAGGTGTACCCATACACGACTTCGAGTGCTCGCTCGCGCGGCACGTCCTTGCAGTCGATCCCGATCACGACGGCGAGCTCGCACTCGTAATCGGTCTTCTCGCAGTGGACGCCTTTGGGGAGGACGATCGGCGCGCCAGGCGCCTGGACGGTGTTCAAGGTCTTGTGGAACACGACCGGATAGTCCGGCGGCGTCATCCCGGACTCCACGGCATGCCGCTTGTAATTGAGGCCGATGCCGATGATCTGCGTCGGGTCGATCGGAGCGAGGAGTTCGCCGACCTCGACCACCTCGTCGGTGAGACGGTGCTCGCCGAACGGATCGCCCTCGATGGCGCGGGCGGAGCCGTCCGCCCCCAAGGCGGCGTAGGCGATCGTTTCGTCGGCCGCTCGGTAGCGGATGATCTTCATGGTTGAGAGTTTCCCTTCAGGGGCGCCATCGGTTCAGCCGCGGGCCAGGAGCGCGCGCACGGTGGCCGTGCTCGCGTCTCGGAGCGATTCGAGGCAACCGCGATCGAGCGGCGTCTGCCACACCTCGTACATGTCCTCGTCGTAGAACGCGTCGGGCGGCAGGTAGCCGATCGAGCCATTGACGACGTTCATCACCACCACCGCCTGGTCGGGGAATTCGGCCCGCAGGTCGATCTGTAGATTCGAGAATGCCTCCCCGGGATAGCCGACGAACACGATGTCGCCCAACCGCCAGACCCAGATCGCCAACGGGTAGTGGTCGGCGTCGCCGAGCGTCTTGCGTAGCCGCAGCTTGCGCGTCCAGCGCTCGCGCATGAATGGCTCGCTCGCGCGCGCGAGCTCCGCGTCGATCTCGTCGAGCGTAGGGTAGTCGGCCTTGATCGGCAGCGCTAGCTCGATACGCTCCCCCGCCACCTGCGAGGCGTCGGCGGATCGTGCGCTCAGCCGCCACACGGCCAGCGGAGCGCCCGACTCGACGATCTCGCTGAAAACGAGGTCGTGCCCATGGGGGTGCATCCCCTCGAGGGTCGAGAGTGCTGCCAGGCCGAGCCGCCGTCCGTGGCGGTCGGCCACGCTCACGTCGCCGAGGTACTGCAGGTCGGGCGCCAACTCACCGCAGGCACCGACGAGGAAGAGACAGGGTGCGCCGCCGGTCCCGGCCTCTACCGTCTCGCGCATTGCGCCGATGTAGTCGGGCGAGAGCAGTTCGTTGTCCCAAGCGAGGGTGGTGGGGTGACAGGCGTAATTGACCAGGGTCGCGACGATCGTGCCGTCCGGCTCCGTCACGCGACCGACCATGAGGGTGTCGTCGGCGGCGTTCGCTGGCTCATAGCCGGTGACGTATCGCTCCCCCGCGGGATCCCAGCGACTGCGATTGGTCGCCAGGTCGCACCGGCCCCGTGCCCATCGGAGTTCGCCGTCGACCTCGGCGGCCAATGCCCGCCGGGCGACGTCGGCGATCGCCGTTCGCAGCGACTCGAGGTACGGGCCGACGTGCTCGCCCCCTGGCCGGTCGACGTTCTCGGAGACGAGCGGCGGCCCTGCGTGGGTGTGCGACAGATTGATCATCACGCGCGACGGGTCGAGGCCGAGATCCTCGAGCACTCCCGAACGGACGTGTGCCTCGTCTGCACCGTCCTGCCACCAACCGGCATCGAGGGCGACGAGGACGAGCGGTGGCTCATCGGACACCGTACGCATCGTCAGCGCGGTGACGGTGAACGGACGGTGGACACCGGTCGCGACGTCGCGGGTCCCGGCGCCCCAGTTGCGGAAGAAGATGCCCTGCGGGGGCGTCACGTCGGCGCGGGCGACGCCGAAGCGACCGCCGACACGGGTGGCGGGCGCGACGTCGGGGCCGATGCGTTCGGGGTGCTTCATTGTGTCTGCTCCTCCCGGCCCCACTCGGGGACACGGCGGTCGTGATCCGAACTTGCGTTCACCAATCGAGGACACTGCCATCAGCATGGAATGAACGCTGCGGCAGCTCCTGCTGGAAGGGGTGCTTCGCGATCTCGGTCTCGTCGAGTTCGATCCCGAGGCCGGGCTTCGTATTGGGCCGCACGATGCGCCCATCGGGTTCGGTGACGAAGCCCTCACGCACCACGTCCTGGCGCCACGGGACGTCGCCATGGACGGTCTCGCAGATGACGTAGCTCGGCTGAGAGAAGCCGAACTCCAGCGAGGCGGCGGTGCTGACGGGACCCTGGGGATTGTGGGGCGCTAGTGCGACGCGGTGCGCCTCGGCCAACGAGGCCACGTGGCGCGCCGCGGTGAAGCCTCCGCAGTGCGTGATGTCGAGCTGGCAGACGTCGGCGCCGCCGGCAGCGAAGAGATCGCGGAACGCGGCGAGGTGGGTGAGGCGCTCCCCCGTCGCCACCGGCGTCGTGAGCGCGGCGCGGATACGAGCGAGTCCTTCCAGACTCTCGGGCCAGCAGGGCTCCTCGAAGAAGTACAGTCCGTACGGCTCGAGTGCCTGGCCGAAGCGCAGCCCCATCGCCGGCGAGGGGCGGGCATGGCAGTCGACCATGATGTCGATGTCGTCGCCGACCGCCTCGCGCATCGCCCGCACGTTGGCCTCGGCGTACCTGACCGGCTTCAACCCTTCGAGCGCCATCGTCTCGGGGACCGCCATCGCCTTGAAGGCCGTGAAGCCCATCTCCACCGCCTCGAGCGCAAGGTCCGCGAAGCGCTGCGCGTCGCCGGCGTCGGTCTCGTAGAAGTCCTCCATGCGGCCACCGCCGAGGTGCGCGTACGTGCGAACGAAGTCGCGCACCGGACCGCCCCAGAGCTTCGAACACGGGACGCCGGCGATCTTGCCTGCGATGTCCCAGAGTGCGATGTCGATGCCCGAGATGGCCGTCGCGCGGACGATCCCGTTGCCGTGCCAGAAGTGCTGGCGGTACATGACCTGCCAGAGGTGCTCGATGCGGGTGGGGTCCTCGCCGATGAGAAGCTGCGCGAGGTCCTCGACGGCGCCGACGATCGATCGCGTGTGCCACTCGAGCGTCGCCTCGCCCCAACCGTACAGTCCGTCCTCGTCGGTGACGACCTTGACGAAGATCCAGTTCCGCATCCGCGCGTGGCAAACGAGCGTCTCGATCGCGACGATCTTCACAGCACCCCGCCGAGCAGGCGCTCGGTGACGTCCAGGGTGGTCGCGACGTCGTCCCGGCTGTGGGCGAACGAGATGCTCCCCTGCTTCGACGGCGTGGGAAAGTGGAAGATCCCGCGCTCGATGAGCGCGGCGCGGTAACGCTTGTCGCGTTCCATGTCGTTCGAACGGATCAGGTCGAGCCAGTCGACGGGAGCATGGTCCATGAAGTAGACGACGAACGCCGAGCTCTGGCGCACGATGGTGAACGGGTAATCGGCCTTGGCGAAGATCGCGCGGAGGCCCTCCTCCATCATCCGGCCGAGGTCGTCGACGTGACCGTAGATCTCGTCGTGGCGGTCACGGAGCTTCTTCAGCGTCGCGATCGCGGCGAAGACCGGGACCGGGTGGCCGTTGTAGGTGCCCGCGATCAGCACCTTCTCCTTCGCGTCCGGGTGGTCGAAGTACCGCATGTACTCGGCGCGCCCGCCGATGACCCCAAGCGGATACCCGTTGGCAACGGCCTTGCCGAAGGTCGACAGGTCGGGTCGGATGCCGCAGATCGCTTGATAGCCGCCGAGGCCGTTGCGGAATCCGGTCTTGACCTCATCGAACACGAGGAGGGTGCCGTACGTGTCGCAGAGCCGGCGCAAGCCCTCGAGGTAGCCCGGAAGCGGCTTGACGACGCCGATGTTCTGCAGCACCGGCTCCAGCATCAAGGCGGCGATCCTGCCGGTCTTGAGCACCGTCTCGACCGCGTCGAGGTCGTTGAACTGGACGACGTAGACGTTGCGCCGGATGGCCTCGGGAATCCCGTTCGTGATCGGCCGGAGCGAGAGTCCGGGGCCGTCGTCACGGGGCTTCAGGGTGTCGGCGGGATCCATGAGGTTGAAGGCGACGTCGTCCTCCCAGCCGTTGTAGCCGCCTTGCATCAGCAGGATGCCGTCGCGCCCGGTGACGGCCCGGGCCAGGCGGATCGCGTAGGCGGTCGCCTCGGAGCCCGTGTTGGTGACCTGCACCACGTCGAGCGTCGGGACGCTCTGGACCAGAAGTTCGGCGAGTTCGCCCTCCCACGGTGTCGTCCCGGCGCCGAAGAGCGAGGCCTGGCGTTGCAGCGCCGAGATGACCGCGCCATCGACATCGGGGTCGGCGTGGCCGAGGAAGTAGGGCGCGAAGGCGGCGTGATAGTCGAGGTAACGACGGCCCTCGACGTCCCACATGTACGCACCCTGGGCACGTTCGAACACGATCATCGGATCGGTCCGCCGGTTCATCGAGAAGAGGCCGCCGGGGATGAAGCGTCGGTTGCGCTCCAGGTAGCGTTCGGTCGCGGTCGATTCGGTGGTCTCGCTCACGCTCGGCATCCTTTCATGCGCGGGGGCGCGTCGAGCCAACGCTTCGACGAGCCCTCCTTGCGATCCGATTTTCGATAATATAATACACCGAGTCCAACGCTGCGGAACGCGGCCGGACGGCGACACCGCCGGAGGACGGGAGCGAGTTCCACATGATCATCGAACGGGTCGACGCGCGCACGGTGCGCGTACCCCTCGCGCGCCCGGTCCAGACGAGCGATCTCGTCATCGACGCCCGGGAGTTCGTCATCGTCGAACTGCACGCCGACGGCCTCGTCGGCACCGGCTTCGGCTTCACCCGCGACGGTCTGGTCGCCGAGACGATCTGTCGGAACCTCTCTCCCCTCCTCGTCGGTGCCGACGCCCGCTTGACGGAGCGGCACTGGGAGCGCATGTGGCGTGCCACACGCTACCTCGGGCGGCGCGGCCTGCTCATGCGCGCCATCAGCGCGGTCGACATCGCACTCTGGGACCTGAAGGCGCAAGCGGCGGGCCTTCCGCTATGGACCCTCCTCGGCGGCTACCGCGAACGGGTACCGGCGTACGTCGCCGGCGGCTACTACGGGCCCGCCACCGACCCCCACGACGTCGAGCACGAGTTCCGCGGCTACCGCGAGGCCGGCTACCAGGGCGCCAAGATCAACGTCGGCGGCCTGCCGCTGGCCGAAGACGTCGTACGGGTGGCGGCGGCGCGCAGCGGCCTCGGCAGCGAGCCTGGCCTCGCCGTCGACTTCAACGGCGCGCTCACCTCGGCGCGCGCGGGCATGACGTGGGCAATCGCGCTCGAGCCCTACGGGATCGACTTCCTCGAAGAGCCCTTCCTCATGGACGACCTCCCAGCGCTCCGCAGCTTTCGCGCGCGGTCGCCGATCGACGTCGCCATGGGCGAGGACGAGTCTGGCCGGTGGGCCTTCGCCGAACTGATGCGGAGCGAGGCGCTCGACGTCGTGCGCCACGACGCGACGCTCGTAGGCGGCATCTCCGAGTGGGTGAAGGTGGCTGGCCTCGCGCTCGCCCACCGCTTGACGCTCTTCCCCCATTGGTTCCCCGAGATCCACATCCACCTGGCCGCCGCCTTCCCCGGCTGCCGCGGCGTCGAACTCATCGCGCCGGAGAGCGGGATCATGAACCTGGACGTCCTCATAGCCAACCCCTGCACCCTCGTCGACGGCCACGTCGCCGCGCCGACCCTGCCCGGTCTCGGCATCGTCTGGAACCGCGACGCGCTCGAGGCTCACACCCTGTGACCCTGTCGGCGACCGATCGCTCGTCGCTCGTGGGCCGCGTCGCCCTGGTGACGGGCGCCGCCCGCGGAATCGGCCTCGCGATCGCCAGGGCGCTTGCCGAGGCCGGCGCGACGTTGGAGCTCTCCGACGTCGATGGCCCGGCCGTCGAAGCCGCGGCTGCGGACCTGCCGCAGGGCACCGCCGTCGGCCACCCGTGCGACGTCGCCGATGGCGACCGGGTGCGGGCTTGGATCGACGACGTCGCCGCGCGCCGTGGGCGGATCGACGTCCTCGTCAACAACGCGGGCGTGCAGCTCAACCGCGCGGCCAGCGACCTGAGTGACGACGACTGGCACAAGGTGCTCGGCGTGAACCTCGACGGGGCCTTCTTCTGCAGTCGCGAGGCCGGCCGCATCATGCGCGCCAACGGGAGCGGCGTCATCGTCAACGTCGCCTCGATCGCGGAGCGCTTCGGCATGCCGCGGCGCCTCCCCTACGGTGTCTCCAAGGCCGGCATCACCGCCCTCACCCGAGGGCTCGCAGCCGAATGGGCGCGAGAAGGCATCCGCGTCAACGCGGTCGCCCCCGGCTACGTCGAGACCGAACTCGTACGACACGCGTTCGAGAAGGGACATATCGACCGTGACACCATCGTGGCCAAGATCCCTCTCGGACGGCTGGCAGAACCGCGCAGCATCGGCGACGTCGTCACGTTCCTCGCCTCCGATCGGGCCGACTACCTGACCGGGCAGACCCTGTACGTCGATGGCGGCTACTCGATCTTCAAGTGACGCACCTGGCCGACGCACCACACGAGGAGGCGATACCCATGCACACGAAGTGGTTGACGGGGCGTACGGCGCTCGTGACCGGCGCGAGCCGCGGCATCGGGGCGGCGATCGCCACTTCGCTCGCGGAGGCCGGCGCCCGCGTCTGCCTCACCGGCCGCAGTGAGGAAGCGTTGCACGAGGTCGCGACCTCGATCGAGGCCGACGGGGGCGAGGTGGCGTTCACGTGCAGCCACGACCTGGCAGAGCGCGACGGGGTGAACGCGCTGGTCGATGACGTCTTCGAGCTCGCCGGCCACGTCGACATCCTGGTCAACAATGCCGGCATCGGCAGCCGCGAGGACCTGCGACCGGTGGTCGAGTTCGACCCGGCCTTCTGGGACCGGACGCTCGCGCTCAACCTGACGGCCCCGTTCCTACTTTGCCGTGCGCTGGTGCCGGGGATGGTGTCGCGGGGGTTCGGCCGCGTCATCCAGGTGGCGTCGATCAACGGTCGGGTGCCCTCGTCACACGGCGCTGCCTACGTCACCAGCAAGCACGGTCTGATCGGCTTCACGCGGGCGCTGGCCATCGAGGTGGCCCCGCACGGCGTGACGGTCAACGCCGTCTGCCCGGGCCCCGTCGATGTCGACGACGATCGAAGGATCGCCTTCGACGCAGCCCGCGCCGGCGTCACGGTGGCGGAGCTCGAACGCCGCCTCACGCCGATGGGGGGCCGATTGCTGCCGAGCGAGATCGCACCCTTGACGGCGTTCCTTGCCTCCGACGGGGCGCGATCAATCACGGGCCAATCGATCAACGTCGACCGCGGCATGGTCATGTCGTGAACGATCTCCCCGGCCGTTCTCGACCCTCTCGCACCTGTCGATCTGATGTTCTATATTATATGGAAGGTTCCAGTTGGAGGAGGTTGAATCGCAACGGCCGAGACCGTCACCGGGCCCCTGGACGCCCCGTCGACCCAGGACGCCGACCATTCGAAAGGGAGATCTGCATGCGCATCGTTCGAACGTTGACCCTCGCGGTCGTGGTGGCGAGTCTCGGACTCGCCTTCGCCCAAACGCCCCAGCAGGGTGGCGTCTTGCGGGTCGGAAGCAACGCCGATCCGGCCACCCTGAACCCGTACGTCTTCGGCAACGAGTTCGACCGCAACGCCTTCCGACCGATCTACGACCCACTGCTCGACTACGACCTGACGACGTACGAGGTGGTCCCGGCACTCATCGAGTCGTTCGAGATCTCCGCGGACGGGCTGACCTGGACACTGAACGTACGTCAGGGCGTCTCCTTCCACGACGGCACTTCGATGACGGCCGACGACGTCGTGTGGTCGATCGAACAGGCCCTCAAGCCTGAGGCGACCCGCACCGCACCGCTACTCAGCTTCGTCGAGACCGTCACCGCTGCCGACGACGCCACGGTGATCCTCTCGCTCAGCCAGCCCGACCAGCTGCTCAGCCACACGATGATCGACATCCGCGTCACGCCGAGCGGCTCCACCGACTACAACTCCAATCCGATCGGCACCGGCCCCTTCAAGTTCGTGTCGTGGGAGCCGAACCGCCAGCTCACCTACGAGCGCAACGACGCCTACTGGTCGGCCGGCCTCCCGTACCTCGACGGGCTCGAGATCCGCACCGTCCCCGACTCGAGCGTCCTCGTGATCCAACTGATCAACCGCGAGATCGACTTCATCTCATCAGCACCGTTCGGCCAGATCGCGCAGCTCGTCAACGCCGGCATGGTGACCGCCGTGCCCCCCGAAGGCCGCGCGATGGGCTTCTACGACATCATCCTCAACACGCAGCGCGAGCCGTTCGACGACCCGCGCGTCCGCCAGGCGCTCAGCTACGCCCTCAACCGCGAGGCGCTGGTGCGCTCGCTGTTCGGGTACGCGACCGTCCAATCGAACCCCATCCCGCGCTCGAGTCCAGCCTTCGCCGAGGACGCCCCGAACTACGACGTCCGCGACGTGGAGAGGGCTAGGGAGCTCCTCGCCGAAGCCGGCTATCCGGACGGCGTCGAATTCGAGATGTTCGTGCACCGAACGGGCGCACTCGAGTGGGACACCGGCGCTCAGGTCATCCAGCAGAGTGCCGCCGAAGCAGGATTCACGGTCAACATCCGAGGAGTCGACATCGGCACGTGGGTCGATTTCATCTTCGGCCAGAAGGAGTTCCAGGCCGGCTTCTCGGCCAAGGTGCCGAAGCCCGTCGAATACGACCTGATCGCCCACATGTTCGCGAAGACCGTCGGCGATGCCAGCGGCTACGAGATCGAGAATCCCGAGTTCTACGAGCTCCTCACCGCGGCCCGTTCCATCGCTGATCAGGACGAGTTCGAGGCGGCGCTCATGGAGCTGCAGCGCATCGCGATGGCGGGCCTGCCCGACATCCTGATTGCCGGGCGCGTCATCCCGGCGGCGCACGCACCATACGTGAAGGGCTTCATCCACCAGGTCCAGGGGTCGACGATCTTCAACCGCGTCTGGCTCGACCAGTAACGAGCATCCGTCGCGTGTGTGGGGGCGCCGCTCGCCGCCCCCACACGCGCACGGCCCCACCGCCACCCCGAGGGATCCCATAATGTTCTTCCGCTTCATCGCCGAGCGCCTCTTCCACATGGCCATCGTCATGTGGCTCGTTGCAACGCTCGTCTTCTTCATCTTCCGCGTGTTACCCGGCGATCCTGCCCAGTTGGTCCTCGGCCTCGAGCCCAGCCGTGCCTCCCTCGAAGCGCTGCGCGAACAGATGGGACTCAACCGACCCCTGTTCGTCCAGTACACCGATTGGCTCTGGCGCGTGGCCCAAGGCGACCTCGGCCTCTCGATCAGTCAGGGAAACCGAGCCGTTGCCAGCCTCATCTTCCCTGCCCTGTGGCGCACCCTCGAACTCGCCGCGATCGGTATCTTGATCGGCCTGCTCGTATCCATTCCCCTCGGAATCCTTGCCGCGCGGCGCGCGGGAACCTGGGTCGACCAGGTGACGCGACTGTTCGCGCTCGCCGGGTTCAGCTTGCCGAGCTACTGGCTCGCGATCCTGCTCATGCTCGCCTTCTCGTACCAGTGGAACCTATTACCGGCTGGGGGGTACGTGGCCCCGAATGAGGACTTCGGTCGCCACCTACGCCACCTCGTTCTCCCCTCGATCACGGTCGGGGTGGTGATGGCGGCCGTACTGACGCGCTTCATGCGCTCCGGCATGCTCGAGGTCTTACGACTCGACTACGTCAGGACGGCGCACGCCAAGGGACTCTCGCCCGCCAACGTCGTCTACCGCCACGCCCTCCGGAACGCGATGATTCCCTTCATCACGGTCGTCGGAATCAACTTCGGCGCCCTCATCGGCGGCATGGTGGTCACCGAGCAGGTGTTCGCTTGGCCGGGCCTCGGCTGGTTGATCATCCAGTCGATCACCGTGCGCTCCTACGCTGTCGTCCAAGGCGCGGTTCTCATCACGGCGGCGCTATTCGTGACGATCAACCTCATCGTCGACCTCCTCTATGCATTCATCGATCCGCGGGTCAGCTATGGCTGACACAACGGCCGACGTGCTCGGCGACGACCCCGTCACGGCCGTCAGGCGGCGTCGGATGAACAAGACCCTCCGTCGCCTCCTGCGCGATTGGGCCGCGCTCGTCGGCGCCGGCATCCTGCTGCTGCTGGGCGTGTCGACCGTGATGGCACCCTGGATCCTGCCGTACGGGTTCGCAGAGGTCGTCGCGTTCCCGTTCGAGCCCGCGTCGGCGCAGTTCTGGTTCGGCACGGACGAGATCGGTCGCGACATCTTCACCCGCATCATCTACGGTGCGCGCGTTTCACTCACCGTCGGCTTCGTCTCGACGTCGATCGCCCTCGTCGGCGGGATCCCGCTCGGACTCATCAGCGGCTACCGTGGTGGCTTGATCGACACCGTGCTGATGCGGCTCATGGACATGATGTTCGCCTTCCCGGCGATCATCCTGGCGCTTGCGATCATCGCCGTGCTCGGCCCCAACCTGTTGAACGCCATGATCGCGATCGGCGTGATGCAGATCCCGTTGTTCGCCCGCCTCGTGCGCGGCAACACCCTCTCACTCAAGAACCAAGACTACGTCCAGGCCGCCATCGCCGCCGGGGCAGGTATGGCCCGCATCCTGACCTTCCACATCCTGCCGAACACGATGTCGGCGATCATGGTCCAGTTCACGCTCACCTTTGCCAGCGCCGTGCTCGTCGAGGCCGCGCTCAGCTTTCTCGGGCTAGGCGTTGCGCCACCGACGCCGTCGTGGGGCGCGATGCTCGACACCGGCCGCAAGCTGATCACGGTCAGTCCGCTCTACTCGGTCTCTGCCGGCGCTGCGATCTTCGTGACGGTCCTCGGCCTGAACCTCGTGGGCGATGCGTTGCGCGACGCGCTCGACCCGCGCATGGTCGACGCGTGAGGGGGACGGCATGGCGCTGCACGCAGGGGTAGGTCGGGTCGACGTCACACCTGTCCCCGATATCCCGAACGGTATGTGGATGGCCCAGCGTCACGTGCGCGCGGAGGGAATCCACCAGGACCTTTGGTTGACGGCCCTGGCGCTCGCCGATGGGGCCGAGCGGGTGCTGTTGATCGACCTCGACTGGTGCGTGCTCTCCGACGACCAGGACAGGCGCCTCCGCGCCGCCGTCTCCGCAGCGACCGGCGTTCCCGCCCACCGGGTGCTCCCCTGCTGCACGCACAACCACGCGGGACCGGTCACGCAGGACACCTACCAGGGCGAAGGCGCAGACTTGGTCGCCGACTACGTCGCGGCCCTGCCAGACCGTGCCGTAGAGGCCTGTCGCACGGCGCTCGGTGGTCTCGAGCCCGCGCGCGTCGCGGCCGGCTGGGGCACCAGCGACATCGGGGTCAACCGCGACCTCCGGCTCCCCGAAGGGCGCGCCGTCGCCGGGCCCAACCCCGACGGCCCAGCCGACCTCTCCGTGGGCGTCGTCCGCCTCGAACACGCCGGGGGCGCACCGCTGGCGCTCCTCGTCAACTACGCGTGCCACCCCACCGTGCTGGGCCCTGACAACCGGTTGGTCAGCCCCGACTTCCCCGGCACGATGAAGCGGGTCGTCGAGACGCACCTCGGCGCCCCCTGCCTCTTCTTCCAGGGCGCCCACGGCGACATGGGTCCGATCGAGGGCTTCGTGGGCGACGCCGCGGTCGCCGAGCGGCTCGGCACCCGCCTCGGCCTCGAGGCCGCGAAGGTCGCGCTCGGGCTCGATGCACGCCCCGTCCGGCGCCGGCTCGAGCGCATCATCCCCTCGGGGGCACCGCTCACGGTGTTCGTCGACGAGCCGACGGGCGAGCCGCCGCCCCGCCTGGTGGTTCGCAGCGGCCGCGCTCGGCTCCCGGTGCGCGACCCGCTCCCCGACGTCCTCGCGGGCGCCGCCCAGCGGATGGCGCGATGGAGCGCCGAGCTCGGCGCGCGCCGGCAGGCGGGCGCCGACCCTCGAGCGATCACCGAGGCCCACCAGAACCTCGAGCGCGAACGCCTCCGGCACGCGCGCTTCGAGGCCTTCCACGCCAGCGAGCACGCGGAGACCGAACTCCAAGCCGTGGTTCTGGGGCCCGTCGCGCTCCTCCTGACATGGGGCGAGCCGTACAGCGCGATCGGTATCGACATCAAGCGGCGCTCGCCGTTCGCGTCGACTTTCGTGGTCAGCTGCCTCGGCGGCGACCCGACGTACGTCGCTACGCCGGCCGGCTTCGAGCCGCCGCAACCCTTCCAGATCGACAACTGCACGTTTACGCCGGCGGCCGCGGCGGCGCTCGCGGACGCGGCGGTCGAGCTGCTCGAGGAGGCGGCCGCGCACAGCGCGTGGCTCGCGGCAGCGCCGCTCTCGGTCACGTGACCCGTCCCCGCGCCCGCACCGCTGAGGAGTCCCCGATGACCAACCCGCACCTCCACGCCGGCTTCGGCCGCACCACGATCACGCCCAGTCTCTCGGTCCCGCACGCGGGCTGGGGCGCGCAGACGCACCTGCTCGCCGACGGCGTGCACCGCGACCTCCACGTCAGCGTCCTGCTCGTGACGCTCGGCGACACGGTCGCTACGACCCTCGTCGAGTTCGATCTCGTGGGCGTCTACGGCCTCGAGCGGCTCATCCAGGAGGCGGTCGCCCGCGAGATCAGCGTCGCCGTCGACGACGTCCGCGTCTCCGTCACCCACAACCACGCCAACCCGATCATGTGGGACAACTGGATCGGCGGCCGACCGGAGGACGTGCAGGCCTACCGTGCCTCGCTGCCCGGCGCCGCGGCCGGGGCCGCTCGCGCCGCTCAGCTCGCGCTGCGCCCGGTGCGCGCGGCCGCCGGCGTCGGGGAGGCCCACATCGGCCGGAACCGCCGCCAGCGGGTGCCCGACCCGACGGACCCCGGTCGCACACGCATGATCGTCGGGCGCGACGACTCCGGTACGGTCGACCCGGCCGTCACGGTGGTCCGCTTCGACGAACTCGATGGTCGGCCCTATGCGGCACTCCTTGGCTATACGTGCCACCCGACGACGCTGGGCCCCGACAACCGGCTGCACAGCCCCGACTACCCCGGCGTCGCCAAAGCGGTGATGGAGGCCGCGACCGGCGCCCATTGCCTCTTCCTGCAGGGCGCCGCGGGCAACGTCGGCCCCATGGAGGGCTTCACCGGCGACGTCGCCGTCGTCGAGCGGCTCGGCACGCTCCTCGGCCTGGAGGGGGCGAAGGTCTTCGTCGGGATCGAGACCCGGCCCGTCGAACTCCGCTACGTGCGCCCCCGCGAGTCGGGGGCGACGCTGGCCGTCTGGCAGGAGGACCCGGTCGCCGACGCGCCCGCTCGGCTGACGGTCGGGCGCCTCCCAGTCACACTCCCCCTCCGGCCGCAGCCGCCGTTGGCGGAGGCCGAGGCCGAGTACGAGCGCTGGCGGACCGAGCTCGCCCGGGTCACCTCGGACGGCTCGCCAGCCGACCGCGTAGAAGCGACGATGTGGCGCGCCCGCCGCGCCCAGATGGCGGTGACCCGGGCCACGACCTACGGCAGCCGCACGAGCATCGACCTCACCCTCGAGCTGCTGCGCATCGGTGACGTGGCGATCGTCGGCTGCAACGGCGAGCCCTTCTGCGAGATCGGGCTGGCGATCAAGGCGGCGTCGCCCTTCGGTGTCACCTTCTTCGGCGGCTACACCGGCGCCGCGCTCGGCTACATCCCCTGGCCCGACGCCTACGCGCAGGGGGGCTATGAAGTCGAGACGACTCCATACGCCCCCGAGGCCGCGCAGCGGCTCGTCGAGGCAACGACGGCCGCCCTCCACGACCTAGCGCGCGCCTGAGCAAGGGGGCGTCATCCTCGGGCTACTCGCCCTCCGCCAAGTAGTCGTGCACGATCCGCCCGTAGGGGAGCGTGAAGTCGGCGCGCCAATGGTATCCCTCGCCGAAACTGCGCACCGGCAGCCGCCAGACGGGGAACTGGGCGTTCGGCCGAACTTCGATCGTAGCCGGGCCCACGTGGCACTCGTGCACGACCACGTCGGCCAGGGTCCGCGCCGTCAGCTGCCGGATCGCCGTGGCACCGGTCACGTGCGGAACCACCTTGTAGTTCAGGTTGGTGGCGAACGGAACGAGGTCGAGCAGCGACGCGATCTCGGCGGTCGCTGGCTTGTAGGGCATGGTGCCCGTCACCACGTCGATGCCGTTTCGCGCCGCGACGCCCACCAGGAGGTCGCCCCGCACCTCGAGCGACGGTTCGCCGAGCTTCTTCGGCTGGCCGTAGGTCTCGCGCCCGGTCGCTAGGCCGCCGTCGGTCGTGAGCATGATGAAGGGCGAGTAAGCGCCGTGCAGGTCGCCGCCGTCGGGTCCGCCGCCGGGGAGCCGAGCGTCGAGCTGCACGGCGAACTCCCGATGCGGCCCGAAGCGGTCCGGGTCGTGCATCACGTAGAAGTGGACCAGCACGAGGTCGCTGACCGCCTCGAGCGGTGGCGGCAACAGGGCGGTGACGGCCGCCGGGTCGCTGCGGTACCAGATCGAGAGGATCTCGGTGTTCCTGAAGCGGATCGGGAATTCGGGCACCAACGGCGCACCGAACGGCGTGGAGAACGTGTCGATCATCGGCTGGACCACCCTCCGTCGACGACGAGCGTCGCACCGTGGACGAAGTCCGAGGCGGACGACGCCAGGAACACGATCGCGCCCGCCAACTCGTCCGGCGTGCCCCAGCGCCCGGCGGGGACGCGAGCGAGCAGCGCCCGACTGCGCTCCGGGTCCTGCTTGAGCCCCTCGAGCAGGTCGGTGTCGATGTAGCCGGGCGCAATCGCGTTGACGTTGACGCCGAGCGGCGCCCATTCGTTCGCCAGCGCACGTGTCAGGCCGATCAGAGCGTGCCGCGACGCGGCGTACCCGGCGACGGTGTACCCCCCCTGGAACGAGAGCACCGATCCGATGTTCACGATCTTGCCGTGCCCGCGCGCGATCATCGAGCGACCGAAGCCCTGGCAGAGCAGGAACACCGACTTCGTGGAGAGGTCGACGACCCCGTCCCAGTCGTCGACCGTCCAATCGAGCGCGGCCTTGCGGACGAAGGTGCCGGCATTGTTGACGAGAATGTCGACCGGGCCGACCCGTAGCCCGCAGGTGGCGACGACGGCGGCGATGGCGGCTTCGCCGACCAACTCGCCCACCACGACCTCCGCTCGGCCGCCCGCCGCCTCGATGGCGGCGCGCGTCTCGTCGAGGTTCGGCCGACGGCCCACGAGACAGACGTGCGCCCCCGCCCCCGCCAACGCGATCGCCATCGCGGCCCCGAGGCCGCGGCTCGCGCCGGTGACGACCGCGGTGCGCCCCTGCAGGCCGAACAGGCCCTGGAGGTAGGTGGTGGGGGTCATGGCGCAGTGAGGCGGAGCGAGACGCCGCCGTCGACGATCAGGTGCGTGCCCGTGATGAAGCGCGCTGCGCCCGAGCAGAGGAAGAGCGTCGCGTCGGCGATGTCGGCGGGGGTCCCGCGGCGACCGATCGGGTGGAGGGCCCGCACCCGCTCCGCGAACGCGGCAGCCGCCTCCGGCGTCATCGCGTCGAGGTTCCGCTGCCAGATCGGCGTGTCGATGAAGCCTGGGCAGATGGCGTTGACGCGGACGCCGCGGGGCCCCAGCTCGACGGCCAGGGCGCGCGTCATCCCGATCACGCCGGCCTTGGCCGCGGTGTACGCCACGTAGCCGGGGGCCGTGTACCAGGCCATGACCGAAGAGACGTTGACGACGGTGCCGCCGCTGCACTCCAGCAGCGGGAGGGCGCGCCGCGTCGTCAGGTAGACGGACTTCTGGTCGACGGCGATGACGCGGTCGTAGGTCGCCTCGTCGAGGTCGTCGAGCGGCATCGGTCGGTCGATGCCGGCGCAGTTCACCAGGTGGTGCAGCGCGCCCCAGCGCGCCTCGACCGCGTCGATCGCGGCGGCGACGGCGGCCGCGTCGGCGACGTCGGTGGTGATCGCGAACGCCTCCGCCCCGCCTCTCCGTAACGCGTCGGCGGCCTCGGCCGCCCGCGGGCCGTCCAGATCGGCGATGCAGACGCGGGCGCCGTGCTCGGCGAAGGCCTGCGCGATCCCCCGACCGATGCCGGAGGCGCCGCCGGTTATCAGGGCGACGGTGTCGTCGAACCTCATGGGTGTTCCTTCCTCGCGGCGAGCGTCCGCGCCGCCGATCGGATGTCCGCCCTCACGGCCGCCACCAGACCCGCTGCGTCCCGTCCACGTGCCAGTCGACCACACCGTGGCGCCTCAGCGCGACGAGGTGGGCGTGAACACTGAGCCCCGCCACCATGCTCCCCTCGACACCGGGCGCCACCGTCGGCACCACCCGTTCGGTGATCTCGCGGAGTCCACGCGGACGCCCATCGGCCAGCAGCGCGCCGACGGCTTCGTCGAGGCGTCGGACGAAGGCCTCGCTGAGGTCGCAGAACGCCGCCAGCTGCGCGTGGTTCATCGTGGGGAAGTGCGCCGGCAGGGTGAGAGCCGGCTGCAGCGCCCGCACGGTGCGGATCGAGGCGAGGTAGGCATCGACGTCGAGGTAGGCGGGGATGCCGACCACCCTGCCCCCCTCCCGCTGGCCGTCGCCGAGGATGGCGTCGTTGAGCACGAGCAGTCCACGATCGGCGTCCCACAGCCCGAGATGGCCGGGCGAGTGCCCGGGCAGGTGGAGCACCCGCAGGGTGCGGCCGGGGCCGAGCTCGATCCGGTCCCCGGCCTCGACACGCTGTACCGGCGCGGGCGGGCCGAGCAGCGCCGCGACCCACGCCTTGACCTCGTCCGGGCAGGGGTACTCGGGGGTGAGCGCGTCGTAGGCGTCGCGAACGTGCCAGGCGGGGTCGGCAGCCCAGGCGGCGTCGTCACGATGGACGAGGATGCGGCACGCCGGGTCGGCGGCCAGGAGCTCGGCGTTGCCGCCGAAGTGGTCGGCGTGCGCATGCGACACGACGGCGTAGCGGATCGGCAATCCCGGCCGAATCGCCGCCACGCTCGGCAGTGCGAGGTCGCGCATCATGCCGACACAGCCGGTGTCGGTCACCAGCCACCCGTCGGCGCCCTCGAAGAGGTGGAACGCCAGCGGCATCCGGGTACCGGTGACGGTAGTCTCGACCCGGTACGTGCCGGGGGCGACGCGACGTGGCGCGCTCACACCGCTACCCCTTCGGCCGGGCCGACGAGCGGCACCTCGAACAAAGCGCTGCTCAGTCCATCCCCGTCGACGCTCAGCACCCGGTACTGCAGAGGTTGGATGAGAAAGGTCGGCTGCTCGGAGCCTCCGAACTGGAAGCATGTCGACCGCAGTCCCCAGACGGGGATGTTCTCGACGCACCGCTCCACCGACGTGTGGGCGTGCCCGAACAGCACCCCGAGCACCCGTCCCCTCCGTAGCGCGCGCCACAAACGATCGATGCCCTCGGGAACGGCGCGGTCGAGCCAGGGGATGCCGACCTCGACCGGGTGGTGATGCAGCACCAGCACGGTCGGGCGACCACGCGCCAGGACAGCGTCGAGGAACGCCAGGGCGTCGTCGCGAAGGTCGCCCGCCCGCCCCGCCGTCCCGAGGTCGAGGAACGCGAACTGCACGTCCCCGACCGCCCAGTCCAGGTGCATGCGCTCGGCTGGCGCGCTGCAGGGGAAGAGGTTCCGGGTCCACGCCGCGCGCGGGTCGTGGTTGCCCGGCACGAAGTAGGCCGGCAGCCCCGCGAGACCGGGCCTCGTCATCGCCAGAGGTCCGGGCGCCTCGCCGCCGGCGGAGACACCGTAGAGCTCGCGCGCGTACGCGTACTCCGCGTCCTCGCCGACATCGACCAGATCGCCGGTGCAGAGGAGGAAGTCGACGCCGTGCCCGTCGGCAGCGGCGATCGCCGTCAGCACCCGCTCGAGCGCCCAGGCGGTCGCGTAGCCGCGGTTGATGGTGGTCACGTCGCGGCCGATGTGGTGGTCGGTCACTTGGATCCAACGCAGGTTCACGTCACGACCCCCCGAGCGTCGACGTAGGTGACGTCGCGGTCCGAACGGAAGGCGCTCGCCGTGAGGCTCAGGTCGAGCGAGGCGCCCGGATCCAGGTGCAGCAGCGGTGCACCCGATGCGAAGTCGGCCGGGAAGGTCGACTGCGGCTCGAGGGCAGCGACGTACGCCCGCCCGTACCAGGGTGCGCTGCGGGCGCCGCGGAAGTTCTGCCAGAACAGGACGTAGGGGAAGGTCGCCGCCGGGAAGCGGCAGGCGAAGCCGACCCCCTCGTCGGGCTCGCGGATCGCGAACCACCCCTCCGCGAAGTCCGTGAGGTAGGCCCAGTCGTGGGTGACGACGTCGTCGCCGGGCAGCAGCGACAGGTCGGCGGTGCCGCCGTCGCGCGTCCGGGCGTACGGCCAGCTGGAGCGCTGGTCGGGCAGAAGGCGGCTCGCCGGATCGTCGTGGATGCCGCTCGTGAGCACCGTGCGCGCGTCGGTGGCGATGCGGCAGCCGCTCTTCAGGAACGGGGCCCCGAACGCGGGGTGGTGGCCCCACATGAAGGCGAGACCGACGGCGCCGAGGTTGGTGACCCGCTCCTCGAGCAGCAGCGCAGCGTGGTCGTCATGCACGGTCATCCGACGCTGCAGCCGGAACGGGGTGCGAACCAGGTCGACCTCGAACAGCACCGCGACCTCGTCGGGCCGATCGACCTCGACCCACCAGCGCCAGGGCAGCATGCAGGCCTCGCCGTGGACGCCGATGCGGGCGCCGTGGACGTCGGCCGCGGCGCCGCACAGCGGGAGCATCTCCTGCCAACCGCCGTGGTAGCGGTCGAGGAAGGCGTCCTCGGCGGAGGCTGTCCACGGCCTTGCGCCCGCCGGCCGCGGCGCCCAGGGGCTCTGCCACAGCACGTCGGTGTCGGTCTGCTTGTGGCGGAACTCGGTGATGTCGGCGCCCGTTCCGGGCCACACCGTGACCCGGAGCCCGCGGTTCTCGATCACCACCTGCTCGTGGCCGTCGATGGAGACACGCTCGACGCGGCAGCCGTGGCGACGCTTCGGTCCGGACGCGAGGCGCCCAGTCGCTTCGGTTGCCACCTAGATCTCGGCCACGAACTCGATCTCGACGCGGGCGCCGAGAGCGAGAGCGCTGACCGCGACGGTGCTCTTCGGCGGCGCATGGTCGCCGAAGTGGCGGACGTAGACGGCGTTCATCTCCGGCCAATCCGCCAAGTCGACCAGGAACACGCTCACCTTCACGACGCGCTGCAAGTCGGAGCCGGCCGCCTCGAGCACGTGGGCCGCACTCTGGAAGACGCGCTCGGTCTGGGCGCCGACGTCGTCGGCCACCAACCGGCCCGTGGCGGGGTCGATGCCGATCTGCCCGGCAACGTAGACGGTGCGGCCGCTGATCGCGGCCTGGCTGTAGGTCGGGTTCTGCGGCGGGCAGCCGGGGGGGTTGACGAGCTTCATGGGTGCAGCTCCGTTCGCTCGTGCGCGTGCGACAGGGCGCTCACACGCCCACCGCGTAGCGCTCCAGCACGTCGACGTCGATCTCGACGCCGAGGCCGGGATCGTCGCGCACGTGGACGTGGCCGTCCACGACCTCGAAGCGGTTGCGCACCAGTTGGTTGCGGATCGGGGAGTCCTCGACGCAGAACTCGAAGAGCGGCGCCTCGGGGATGGCGGCGAGCAGGGCGAGCGAGGCTGCAACGTTGATGTCTGTCGTGAACGAGTGGTTGACGACCGAGCGACCGCGGTCGTACGCGGCCCAGGCGATCTTCTTCGCCTCGGTCAGGCCGCCCGTCCGGGTGGGGTCGATCTGGACGACGTCGATACGGCCGGTATCCATGAGGTGGGTGTAGGAGTGGCGCTCGCTCTCGGCCTCGCCGGCGGCGATGCGGGTGGGGACCGCGCGCGCGAGCTCCGCGTAGCCGGCGACGTCGTCGGGCCGCAGCGGCTCCTCGAGCCAGTAGAGGTCGTAGGCCTCGAAACGGTGCGCCATCCGGATCGCCGTCTTCGCATCCCAGACCTGCCCCGCGTCTATGAGGACATCGACGTCGGGGCCGACCGCGCCGCGGATCGCGGCGACGAGCTGCTCGTCGTACTTCGCGTCCTGACCCATGGGATCCCAACCGAACTTGACGGCGGTGAAGCCCTGGTCGACGCACCAGCGGGCGCGGTCGGCGGTCGCAGCGAGGGTGTCGCCGAACAGGGTGCTGGCGTAGGCGCGGACCTTGCGCCGAAAGGCGCCGCCGAGCAGCGTGTGGACCGGCAGGTCGGTCGCCTTACCGAAGATGTCCCACAACGCCAGATCGATGCCGCTCATGGCGTGGATGAACAGCCCGCGGCGCCCCGCGTAGCGCGATGCCTGGTACATGTCGTGCCAGAGCCGCTCGATCTCGAGGGGGTCCTTGCCCAGCACCACCTCGCGCAAGCCGCTGGTGATGCTGTTCGACATCGGCGCCTCGATCGCGGCCTTGGCGACCAACGGCGAGGAGTCGACCTCGCCTACCCCGGTGATGCCGGCGTCGGTCGTGACCATGACGATCAACGCGTCCTGGGTGCCATCGGACCGCTTGGCGATTGTGGGTAGCGCAAGGTGGATCGCACGGACGTCGGTGATCTTCATGGGGTCCCTTTCGCGCGGTCGTGCACGGCCTAGAAGCCGAACGGGAGGTCGCGGGTGGCCGAGGCGACGCGCTTCTCACGCCGCGGCGGGGCAGGGCGGGCCCGGAACCACGCCACCAGATCGACGAACTCCGACACCGCACGCTCGAAGGCGAGCCGCCCCTTCTCGGCGGTGGCCTCCTGCGGCCGGCCGAACGCGCCGCTCTCGGTGTACGTCGACGTCCACTCGACGATCGTGGCGGGACCGCTGCCGCCGGTCAGGTCGACGTACTGCCAGCGGTCGCCGCCCGGTAGCTTCATGTAGTCCGGCAGGTCGCCCTCGACGCGGTCGAGGCGCACGGCCCCGCCATCGACGTGCAGGTACATCGAGGTCTCCAGCTCGCCGGCATGGGCGCAGCCGCCCGGGTTGACGGAGGTCCGCACCTCCTCGTTCCAGTACTTCGCCACCAGGCTCCACCAGCTCAGCGTCAGGCAGAGCGCGTCGGTCTGCAGGTTGGTCTGGCGCCCGACCTGCTCCATCAGCGGGTGGTTGGAGCCGTGTCCGTTCACGATGATGATACGTGTGAAGCCGTGGTGGGCGACCGAGCGGGTGATGTCGAGCAGGAACCCGACCAGGTGCGACGGTTCGATGTTGATCGTGCCCGGGAAGTCCATGACGTGGTGGGTGTAGCCGTACGCGACCGGCGGCAGGACCAACATCGACTCGGGGGCGCGGCGGGCGGCCTCCTCCACCACCGACGACGCCAGCTTCGTATCGACGTCGAGCGGGAGGTGGTACCCGTGCTGCTCGGTGGAGCCGAGCGGCAGGACCACCACCTTCTCGAGATCGACCGCCTCGTTGATCTCGGGCCAGGTCAGCCGCTCGTAGCGGTACTCGCGGCTGGCGGTGGTGCGTTCTTCTCTGGACATGTGGTTCCTCTCGGGGTCAGATCTTCAGCTTGGGGTCGAGTGCGTCGCGGATGCCGTCGCCCATGAGGTTGGCGCCGAGGACGGTCAACGCGATGGCGATCCCGGGGAAGAAGCCGATCCACCAGGCGAGGCGCATGAACTGGCGCGCGTCCGCCAGGCTGGTGCCCCATTCGGGTGCGGGCGCCTGAGCGCCAAGCCCGAGGAAGCTGAGCGCCGCGCCGGCGAGGATCGCGTTCGCGACGCCCATCGACGACATGACCATGATCGGCGTCAGCACGTTCGGCAGCACGTGGCGCACGACGATGCGGAGGTCGCGACTGCCGAGCGCGTGGGCAGCATCGACGTACACCCGCTCCTTGGCCTCCAGGACCGAGGCGCGCACCATGCGCGCGTAGTAGGGCACCCAAGCGATGCCGAGGGCGATCATGATGTTGACGAGGCCGGTGCCGAGGACGGTGACGATCGCCATCGCGAGCAGGATGGGCGGGAAGGCGATCCAGACGTCGGCGATCCGCATGATGACCAGATCGAGGAGACCGCCGTAGTACCCCGCCATCAGGCCGAGGATCAGACCCGCCACCGCGGCGACTGCGATGGGCGCGACCCCCATGGGCAGCGACATCCTCCCGCCGTGCAGCACGCGGGCCAACACATCGCGCCCGAGTTGGTCGGTGCCGAACGGGTGCACGAGCGACGGCCCCTGGAACCGATCGGCAGCGCTCATGCGCACGGGGTTGTAGGGCGTGATCAGCGGCGCCGCGAGTGAGGCAACGACCACCGTCGCCACGATCAGCGCGCCCACGACGAACGGCGTGGAGCGCAGCAGCCGGCGAAGCCAGCGCCGCCGTGAACGGTCGCCGTTCGGCGGTGGCGCGACCGCCACCCCTGACACGGTCGGAACGTCACTCATAGCGGATCCTCGGGTCGATGAAGGCATAGAGCACGTCGACCGCCAGGTTGACCAGGACGTACATGCTCGCGGCCGCCAGCACCACGCCCTGGACGACCGGTGCGTCGCGATTGATCACCGCCCGCGTCACCAGGGTGCCGAGCCCTTGCCTGGCGAAGACGTTCTCGATGACGACCGCGCCTCCGAGGAGGCTGCCGAACTGCATCCCGAGCATGGTGAGGATCGGGATGAAGGCGCTGCGAAGTGCGTGGCGCCATACGACCCGGACGCCGCTCATGCCTTTCGCCCGCGCGGTGCGGATGTAGTCCTCCTGAAGCGTCTCGATGACGCTCGCTCGCGTCAGACGCGCGAGGATGGCGGCCTCGGCGACGCCCAGTGCGAACGCCGGGAGGATGAGCGCACGCCACGGCGACCCGCCTCCGGTGATCGGTAGCCATCCCAGGTTGACCGAGAAGACCTGGATGAGGAGCAGCCCGAGCCAGAAGCCGGGGATCGAGATGCCCACCAGGGCCACGATCATCCCGGAGAGGTCCCAGACCGTGTTGTGCCGCACGGCGGCGAGGACTCCGAGCGGGATCCCGAACGCCATCGCCACGGCCATCGCTGCGATCGTGAGCTGCAGTGTGGCGCCGATGTTGGCAGTGATGAGGGTGGCGACCGGGCGGTAGCCGAACACCGAGTTGCCGAGGTCGCCGCGCACGAGGTCGGCGAGGTAGCGGCCGAGCTGGACGTGCAGCGCGTCGTCGAGGCCGAGTTGGCGGCGGAGGTTGGCCATCTGAGCCGGCTCGAGCTTGACCTGCGTCATCATCGCCGCGACCGCATCGCCGGGGATCAGCGCGACGACCAAGAAGACCACGACCGTGATGCCGAACAGCACCGGCACGGTGAACAGAACGCGCTTGAGAAGATAGGTGATCATGCGCCGCCCGCCGTCCAGCGGAGGGTCGGCACGGCACGCGGGTCCCGCGGCGGCCACCTGCTTGAGGCGGTGAGGGTGGCCGCGAAGGCCACCCTCAC
>JACCWH010000151.1 GCA_013697735.1 Trueperaceae bacterium
GTCGTCGGCAGCGTCAACGCCTTCAACTTCACCGACGGGCTCGACGGCCTCGCTGCCGGCCTCACGGCGATCGTCCTCGTGCTCTTCCTCGGATCGCCGCTCGCCGCCGCGCTCCTCGGCGCCCTGCTCGGCTTCCTCTGGTACAACGCCCACCCCGCCCGGGTCTTCATGGGCGGCGTCGGCTCCGAAGGGCTCGGCGCCGCCGTCGCCGGGCTCGCCATCCTCTCCGGCAGCGTCTGGTGGCTCCCGATCTTCGCCCTCGTGCCGCTCCTCGAAGTGGTCTCGGTGATCGTGCAGGTCGTCTACTTCCGCCGCACGGGCGGCAAGCGGCTGCTCCGCATGGCCCCACTCCATCACCACTTCGAACTCTCGGGCTGGCCCGAGACGCGGGTCGTCATGCGCTTCTGGCTCCTCACCGCCGTGCTCGTCGCGCTCGTCTGGAGCGCCTCCGGGGGTCTCTGGTGACGAAGCCGCCGCGCGTCGTGCGGGCCGCAGGGAGCGTGGGATGAGACTGCTCGTCTACGGCCTCGGTCGCTCCGGAGGCGCCGTCGTCTCGCGCGCGGTGCGCGAGGGGCACGAGGTCGGCTACGTCGAGCGACGCGACGACGGCGCTGACGTGGCGGCGGCCGAGTCGCAAGGCGCAACACGCGTGCGTGACGTGTCGGCGTGGCACGCCGACCTGTGCGTGGCGGCACCGGGCGTGCCGCTCACCCACCCCGATCTGGTGCGCCTCGTCGAGCTCGGCACCGAAGTGATCGGCGAGGTCGAGTGGATCTGGCGTACGCTCCCCGCCCGCATCGTCGGCATCACCGGCACCGCCGGCAAGGGGACCGTCACTCGCTGGCTCACCGACGTGCTCGTGCGCTCGGGCGTCGACGCGGTGGCGGGCGGCAATATCGTCCCCGCCCTCGCGGCGGTCGCACGCCCCGGCGCCACGCTCGTGGTCGAACTCTCCTCCTTCCAGCTCGAGCGCTGCCCCACGCTCCGCCCCGACGTGGCGGTCGTACTCAATCTCGGCGTCGATCACCTCGATCGCCACGGCGACGTCGAGAGCTACCACGCCGCCAAGCGCGCACTCATCAGCCATCTCGGACCCGACCAGGTCTTCGTCCACAACGCCGACGACCCGCGCGTCGTCGCCTGGGCGGCGTCGACGCCTGCGCGCACCGCCCCCTACACGCTCGCCCCGTCGGTCGGTGCCCGCGTGCCGAGCGCCGCTCGGCTCGACGGACGCACGCTCGTCCTCGGCGACGCGCCGCTGCTCGACGTCGCCGAACTCCGGGTACAGGGGCGACATCAGTACGGCAACGCGCTCGCGGTCGCGCTCGCTGCCGAGGCACTCGGCGTCGAGCGGCGCGTGATCGCGGAGGGCCTACGTGCCTTCCCCGGCCTTCCCGGACGCTACGCCGAAGTAGGGACGCTCGGCGGCGTGCGCTTCTTCGAGGACTCGATCGCGACTCGCCAACTCGCGGTCGAGGCGGCGCTGGAGACGACGCCGGGGCCGATCGTCTGGATCGCGGGCGGCGTCGACAAGGGATCCGACGTCGCCGCGCTCGAGCACCTACTGCGCGACAAGGTCACGCTCCTCCTCGGCATCGGCAGCAGCGGCCCGACGATCACCGCCGCCGCCCCCTGGATCCGCGCCGAGGTCGTCGCGACCGCCGACGGGCGCGCCATGCTGCGTGAAGCCGTCAGGCGCGCGTGGGAGCATCTGCAAGCCGCCCACGCGGGCCGCGGCAGTGTGCTGCTGGCGCCCCTCGCGGCGTCCTTCGATCAGTTCCGTGACTACGTCGATCGTGCCGACGCCTACCGCGACGCCGTCGCTGCGCTCGTCGACGACGTCCGCATGCTCGCGCTGTTGCGTGACGAGGAGGTGCCATGGACCCCCTCCTCCTGACCCTGCAGCTCCTGCTCGGCGCCCTCGGCATCCTCGGCGTGGCGGCGGCTGCGCCGACCGAGATGCTCGCACAGGCAGGCCGCTTCGCCTTCTGCGTCGTCGTCACGATCGCCGTGTCGCGCGCCACGCCGCTGCAGATCGTCCGCGCCGCGCCCTTCGCCTACGTCGTCACGATGGGGCTGCTCGTCGCCGTGCTCTTCGTCGGCGTGTCGCCGACCGGGAGCGAAGCGACGCGCTGGCTTCCGTTCGGGCCCGTCACGCTGCAACCATCGGAACTGATGAAAGTCGTGGTCATCGCCTACCTCGCCGCCTTCTTCCACAACCACCTCGGCAACTGGCACATTTGGCGGCCGATGCTCGTGATCGGCCTCGCCGCCGGCTTCGTCGTGATGCAGCCGAACGTCTCCACCGCGCTCTTCCTCTTCGCACTGGCGTTCGCGATCATGCTCGCCGCCGGCACCAGCATCGCGCGGCTCGTCTCCATCAGCCTCTCGGCCGCGATCGTCGCGATCGTGGTCGGCGGTCCCTACCTGGCGCAGTACAGCTACATCTCGGACCGCATCAGCGGCTTCGCCGACCTGTGGGGCGACCAGGTCGACGTCCAGACGACCAGCTACCAGGCGACGCGCGCTCGGGCGGCGCTGGCCCGTGCGGGTGTGGTCGGCATCGGCCCGGGCAGGCCCGTCAACGTGCCCGAGGCCGAGACCGACATGATCGCCGTTGCCATCGGGCAATCGCTCGGCCTGATCGGCATGATCACGTTGGTGGGATCCTTCGTGCTGCTCGTCGCGCGCGGCCTCCGGATCGCCGGAGCGGCGCGCGGGCCGGGAGCGCTCCTCGCCGCCGGTGCGTGCGCCTACATCGGCGGTCAGGCCGCACTCAACCTGCTGGTGGCCGCCGGGCTGCTGCCAGTGACGGGCGTGCCGCTGCCGTTCGTCAGCTACGGCTTCAACAGCCTCCTCTCCGTCGCCGTCGCCACCGGCTTCATCCACGCGGCGTTTCGCGAGGTGCGCGCCCAAGGAGCCGCGCTGTGACGCCCACGGCGTCGCCGACGCGTGCCACCGAACTCCGCGTGGGCACCGCCCCCCGAGCGGCCGCCGCTCGGCGGCTCCTCCTCGCGACCGGCGGGACGGGCGGACACGTCTTCCCCGCCGTCGCGCTGGCAGAGATCGCGGCGCGCGAGGGGCACGACGTCCTCTTCCTCGGCGGACGCGGCGGCATGGAGGAGCGGCTCGCTCTGGCGGCAGGGTTCGACTTCGTCGGCGTCGCCACCGGCAAGTTCGATCGCGCCCGACCCGACCCACGCGCCCCGGTCCGGGCCCTCGCCGGTCTGCTCGAGGCGCGGCGCGCCGTTCGCCGCTGGGCGCCCGACCTCGTGATCGGCTTCGGCGGTTTCGCCAGCTTCCCGGGGTGTGCGGCCGCCACCACGCTCGGCATCCCCCTCGTCCTCCACGAGACCAACGCCGTGCCGGGACTGGTCACGCGCCTGTTCGCGCACCGCGCGACCCTGGTCATCACCTGCCAGGAGGTAGCCGCCGCCGCGCTCTCTCGGGCCGTCGTCCGGACGATGCCGTTCCCCGTCCGCGAGGCGCGGATCCCGCGAGCCGCTGCCCGCGCGGCGCTCGGACTACCGCAGGACGTGCTGGTGACGCTCGTGATGGGCGGGTCGCAGGGGTCGCTGGCGCTCAATCGGGCTGTCCCCAACGCCTACCGTCGACTCGGTCGCGAGCGCGAACACTGGGTGCTGCACGCCGCCGGAGCCGCTTGGCAGGGAGAGGTCGATGGGGCGACGCGCGATCTGGCGACGTACCGAGTCGACGCGTTCGTGGATGCTACGCTCGCCTGGTCGGCAGCCGACCTCGCGCTCACGCGCGGCGGCTTCGGCACGCTCGCAGAGGCCGCCTTCCACGGCGTCCCCCTGATCGTGGTACCGCTCCCGAGCGCGGCCGACGATCACCAGCGCCACAACGCCGTCGCGCTCGCTGCCGACGGGGCCGGTCGCTGGGTCGCGCAAGGCGATGACGATGGGCTCCTCGAAGCATGGTCGTGGCTGTTGGACGACGCCCACCGGGCCGACGCACGCATGGCGATGAACGCCCGGTCGCCCGCCGGAGGCGCACGCGCGCTCTACGACACCATCCTGCCGCTCGCGGCGGGCCAGAGGACGGACGAATGAATCACGTGCACTTCATGGGCATCGGCGGAGTCAGCATGCAGGGGCTCGCGCGCTGGTGGAAGGCCGACGGGATCACCGTGAGCGGCTGCGACCTGCACGACGGGCCCGCGCTCACGTCGCTCCGCGCTGCCGGCATACGGGTGGCGCTCGGCCACGATCCGCGGCACCTCGACGGGGTCGACACCCTCGTTACCACGATGGCCGTACCGTCGGACCACCCCGAGGTCCTCCGCGCGCACGAGCTCGGCATCCGCGTGGTGAAGCGCATCGAGCTCCTCGCCGAGCTCTTCACGCGCCGCGCCGGGATCGGAGTCACGGGGAGTCACGGCAAGAGCACCACCACCGGCATGGCCGCGACGCTCTTCCTCGCCGCCGACGTCGACCCCTCCATCCTGCTCGGCGCGAGCCTACCGAGCTTGGAGCACAACATGCGTTTCGGCGTCGGCAGGCACGTGGTCGCCGAGGTCGACGAGTCCGATCCCGGTTTCGCAACACTCCGCTCGGAGGTCGCCGTGGTGACGAATCTCTCCGACGACCACGTCGCCGGCGAGCACGAGGAGCGGCGCAACTACCACGCGACGTTCGAAGATCTCAGCGCCGCAGCCGTCCGCTTCGCCTCGCTCGCCGATCACGTGCTCTACAACGGCGACTGGCCCGGCCTCCCCGAACTCCTGAGCGCGCACCCGTCGTCGGCGTCGTTCGGGCACGGCGCCGGCTCCGACTACCGCGTCGCGTCGGTCACGCGCGCCGGCAGCGAGACGCGCTTCGACCTCCACCTGCCGGCGGGACGCGTCGTGGCCGTCACGCTGGTGGTGCCCCTCTCCCACAACGTACTGAACGCAGCCGCCGCGCTCGCTGCCGCCGACGTGGCCGGGCTCGACGTCGAGGCGATCGCGCCGGCACTCACGACGTTCGGTGGCGTCGGGCGGCGCTGGCAGCGGTGGGGCAACGTGCGGGGCGCCGAGATCGTCGACGACTACGCCGTGCACCCGACCGAGGTACGCGCCATCCTCGTCGCCGCTCGGGAGACGGGACGCCGCGTCCGCGCCGTCATCCAGCCACACCGTTGGGTCCGGACGGCGCGCCACTGGCCCGCCCTCGTGGAGGCCGCCGCGCTCGCCGACGAGGTGATCGTCGTCGACATCTACGGTGCGGGCGAGCGCGCGATCCCGGGCATCTCGCCCGAACTGATCGTGGAGCGGCTGCGCGAGCGTCAGTGCCCGGCGAGCCGCCACACGCTGGCGTCGGCCGCGACCTATCTCGAGGAGACGCTGCGCGACGGGGATCTCGTGCTCACACTCGGCGCCGGGGACGTCTGGCGAGTCGCCGAGGCGCTCATGCACGACGTGCCGCTCACCGCTGCGCCCGACGCACGGACGCCCGCGCGCGCCGTGGGCGTCGAAACGAGCGATGTCGGCCGCGCCTGAGCGCGAGCGCGTCCGCCTCGGAGACCTCACCACGCTGAAGGTCGGGGGCCCCGCCGAACTCTGGCTCGTCGAGCACACCGACGACATCGTCGAGGCGACCCGCGAACCCTTTCGCGTCCTCGGTGCCGGATCGAACCTGTTCGTCGCCGACGAGGGCGTCCCCGAGCGCGTGGTCCGCCTCGGACGCACCTTCTCGACGCTCGACGAGATGGACGGCCGAACCGATCTCTGGCTCGGCGCCGCCACGCCCGTGCCGGGGCTGGTGCGGCGCGCGCAGCGCCTCGGCCTCTCGGGGCTCGAGGGGCTGCTCGGCATACCGGCCGTACTCGGTGGCGCGGTGGCGATGAACGCCGGTACCCGCTTCGGACAACTGTCGGACACGCTCCGCGAGGTCGAACTCGTCGTCGATGGCGCGCCGGAGCGACTCCCGGCCGCCGCGCTCGGCCTCGGCTACCGCCGTTCGGCCCTCCCGACGGGTGCGGTGGTGACGCGCGTACGGCTCACGTTGACGCCCTCGACGCCGGAGCGCGTCGCAGCTGCGATGGTCGCCGTCGACGCGGCGCGTACGGGGCAGCCGAAGGTCAAGTCGGCCGGCTGCGCCTTCAAGAATCCCGAGGGTGACGTCGGTGCCGGCGCGCTCATCGACCGTGCCGGGCTCAAGGGGCTGCGCATCGGCGACGCCATGGTCGCGCACGAGCACGGCAATTTCATCGTCAATCACGCCCACGCCTCCGCCGGCGACGTGCTCGCGCTCATCGAGGCGATTCGGGCGCGCGTACCGGTCCCCCTGGAGCTCGAGTGGCGACGCTGGGGTCTGCCGGGCGGCGACCCTCCCTTCCCGGGCCATTTCCTGGGCCACGCGGTGACCGGGAGCGTCCGCGCGCACGCGCGCTAGGTCTCGATGCGCATCGTCTCGGTCACGGCGTTCGTGCTGCTCGTGCTCCTAGTGGGCGTCACGCGCTTCTGGCCCATCGTGGAGCGCGTCGAGGTACTCGGTGCCGCACATCGGACGAGCGGCGAGATCATGCGCCTCGCCGACGTCGCCCCCGGCGATCCGTTCTTGTGGGTCACGAGCTTCCGAGCACGCGCGCTCATACGCGACCCGTGGGTGCTGCAGGCGCGCATCACCCGCCACTGGCCCGACACCATCGCCATCGCCGTGCGCGAACGCGTGCCGGTGCTGAGCGACGGAGAACGCGCATGGGCGATCGACGGGATCCTGCTGCCGGGACTCGCGATCGACGCGCATGCGGTGCTGCCCCGAATCGAGGGGTGGGGGACCGAGCGTCTCGACGAAGTGTTGACGCTACTCGGTATGTTGGAGGGGTACGGCGTCGAGGTGATAACGTACACGCCAGAAGGGTTCGAGATCCTGTTGAGCAACGCCATCGTGTACACGCCCACCGCCGAAGCCTTGCAGGTGCAGTGGTCGGCGTTCGAGAGTCAACGTGGGGGACGAATTTCCGTGTACCCCTGGGGAGTGAGCAGCGCACCATGAGTGACGAACGGATCATCGTCGGGCTCGACATCGGGACGACCAAGATCTGCACGGTGATCGGCGAGGTCGCCAAGGACGGCGTCCTCGACATCATCGGCGAGGGTACTGTCCCGTCCGACGGCCTCCGCAAGGGCGTCGTCGTCAACCTCGAGCGGACGATCTCCTCCGTTCGGCAGTCGATCCAGGCGGCACAGCGCGTCGCCGGGGTGGAGGTCCACTCCGCCTGGGTCGGTGTCGCCGGCTCGCACCTCAAAGCACTCACGAGCCACGGCATGGCCGCCATCCGCCGCGGCATGCAAATCACCCGCTCCGACGTCGAGCGCTGCATCGAGAACGCGCAGGCGGTCCCGCTCGAGGCGAACATGGACATCCTGCACGTGATACCGCAGGAGTACGTCGTCGACGGCAACGACGGCATCAAAGACCCCATCGGCATGTCGGGCGTCCGTCTCGAAGTCGACGTCCACATCGTCGCCGGTGCCCAGGGTCCGCTCTCCAACCTCCGGCGCTGCGCGCGCGACGCCGGTGCCGACGTCGACGGACTCGTCGTCCAGGCGCTCGCTTCGGGTCTCTCCGTGTTGGGTGAGGGGGAGAACGAGACCACCACCTTGCTCATCGACATCGGTGGTGGCACCACCGACGTCGGCGTCTTCCGCCGCGGAACGCTCGCGCACTCGGCCGTCATCCCGTTGGGCGGCGACCACATCACGCAAGACATCAGCCAACTGCTACGGATTCCGCCCGACGAGGCGGAGCGTGTCAAGAAGCGCTACGGTGTCGCCCTTCCCGACCTCGCCGACCGCGACGTGGTGCTCGAGGTCGCGAACCCTTCCTACACGGCGTCGATCTCGACGTTCGAGCTCGCCCAGGTGATCAAACCGCGCGTGGTCGAGATCCTCGATCTGGTGCGCCAGAACATCGAGCAGCGCATGGGCGCGCTCGAGCTCCTCGCCGGCAGCGTCGTCGTGACCGGGGGTGCGTCTTTGATGCCCGGGCTCGACCAGGTCGCGACCGAGCGATTCCGGCTTCCCGTGCGCGTCGGTAAACCCGAAGGGGTCTCCGGCCTCGTCGACGTCGTCGCCAGCCCCGCCCACGCCACGGCCGTCGGCCTCGTGCGGTACGGTATGTTGCATACGACCGACCTTCCCGAACGCGTCCGCAGCCGTCCTGTCATGACGTCGGGCGGCATCATCATCAAGGTCCGAAACATGTTGAAAGATTTCTTCTAGGCTTGAGGCGCGAACCCCCAACTCGGGGTCGTGAGGGAGTGGTGCCATGAGTTCGAACGACAACGCGGTCATTCGGGTGATCGGACTCGGCGGGGGCGGCAACAACGCCGTCAACCGCATGATCGAGACCGGCCTACGCGGCGTGGAGTTCATCGCCGCGAACACGGATGCGCAGGTGCTCGCCACCAGCTTGGCGGACACGCGAATCCAGATGGGCGATCACCTCACGAAGGGCCTCGGTGCCGGCGCCAATCCCGAAATCGGCGAGCAGGCCGCGCTCGAAGACCGCGACCGGTTGGCGGAGGTGTTGCGGGGCTCCGATCTCGTGTTCATCACCGCCGGCATGGGCGGCGGCACCGGCACCGGCTCCGCGCCCATCGTCGCGGAGGTGGCGCGCGAACTCGGCGCCCTCACGATCGCGGTGGTCACGTCCCCCTTTCAGTTCGAGGGGCCCAAGCGCATGCGCCAGTCCGAAGAGGGGCTCCGCCGTCTCGAAGACAAGGTCGACGCCCTCATCGTGGTCGAGAACCAGCGCCTCCTGCAGGCGCTCGACCGGAAGGTCCGCCTCGCGGACGCCTTCCGCGTGGCCGATCGCGTGCTCTACCACGGCGTGCGCGGCATCAGCGACGTCATCAACGTCCCCGGTTTGATCAACGTCGACTTCGCCGACGTGCGTGCGCTCCTCTCCGGCGCCGGCACGGTCCTGATGGGCATCGGCGCCGGCCGCGGCGAGAAGCTCGCCGAAGAGGCCGCCAACAGCGCCACCCAGTCGCCCCTGCTCGCTCGCGGCGTCGAGGGTGCGCAGCAGCTCCTGATCAACATCACCGGCTCAGAGGAACTCACGCTCTTCGACGCGCACGAGATCGTCGAAAAGATCAGCGAAGCGACCGAGGTCGAGGACCCGAACGTCCTCTTCGGCGTCACGTACGACGAAGATGCCGCCGACGAGGTCCGTGTGACGGTGATCGCCGCGGGTTTCAACCAGCCGCAGCAGACGAAGGTGCTCCGCCCCACGCAGCTCCGCCAGGCCGCGGGCTCACGCACGTACGATCCCGCGAACTACGACATCCCCGCCTTCTTGCGCTACAACCCCGACGGCGACAACTGACGCCGACGCACTCGCGGGTGTGACGGCCGATGGGGGGCGCCGACTTCGGCGCCCCCCATCTCGTCGGGCGCCCACGGCGCTCGCCGTGACCTCCGGCTCGCGCGGTACATTGTTCGGGTGCGAGAGACCATCTTCAAAGGCAACATCGTCACCCTCGAGGTCGAGGACGGGTTCTGGGAGATCGTGCGCCATGCGCACGCGGTGGCCGTGTTGGCGGCCGACGACGACGGCCGCGTGCTCGGTGTGCGGCAGCAACGACGCGCCGTCGCCGCCGAGACCTGGGAACTCCCCGCCGGGCTGATCGACGCCGGCGAGACTCCGACCGAGGCCGCCGCGCGCGAGCTCGCCGAAGAGGCTCGCCTCGCGGGCACCCTGCGCGAGCTCACCCGCTTCTACGTCAGTCCCGGCTTCACCGACGAGCTCGTCCACCTCTTCGTTGCGAGCGACCTCCACGCCGACGAGGGGCACGTGCCCGACGCCGGCGAGGTGGTGCACGTGCAGTGGCGGGATCCACTCGAGGTCTGGCAGGCCGTCGCCGAGGGACGGGAGTTCACCAGCGGCGTCACGCTGCTCGGACTGCGCCACCTCCTCGCAATACGCGGCGATCGCGTCGCCTGACGCCGCGATGACCGCTCCGAGCGAAGCACTCCACCGTATCGAGGAGACCCGCACGCGCGGGGGCGTGGTAGCGATCGGGAACTTCGATGGTGTCCACGCCGGCCACCGCGCGCTGCTCGCGCACGCCGCCGACCTGGCGCGGCGCGAGCACGTGCCGTGGACCGTCGTCTCCTTCTTCCCCCCCGCCAAGGTGCTCTTCGGCGGCGCGCAGTTCCTCTCCAGCCGCAGTGAGAAACACGAACTCCTGCGCGATCTCGGCCCCGAGGAGGTCGTGATCGTGCCCTTCGATCACGATTTCGCCGCCACACCGGCGGAGCGCTTCGTGGAGGCGCTCACGGCGCTCTCCCCCACCGCGATCGTGGTCGGCGAGGACTTCCGCTTCGGTCGCGACCGAAAGGGCGCGACCGAGGACCTCGGCCGCGCCGCGCCGCGCGTCGAGGTGCTCCGCCTCGTCGCCATCCGTGGCGAGATCGTCAAGTCGTCGACGATCCGCACCGCGCTCGAGGCGGGCGACCTCGAGCGGGCGAACCGCCTCCTGGGCGCCCCGTACCTGGTCGCTGGGACGGTGGTGGAGGGCGATCGGCGAGGTCGAACGATCGGCGTCCCCACCGCCAACCTCGAGACGGAGGCGAAGAAGGCGTTGCCGTCGGGCGTCTACGCCGTCACGGTCGACGTCCCGGCGGCCGGCCGCTACTGGGCGATGGCGAACGTCGGTCCGCGCCCGACGTTCGAGGGCCCGGGGCCGAGCCTCGAAGCCCACCTCTTCGACTTCGACGGCGACCTCTATGGCGCGCGCCTCTCCGTACGCCTGCACGTGCGATTGCGCGACGCGCGTCGCTTCGAGGGGATCGACGACCTCCGTGCCCAGCTCGCGCGCGACGCCGAGGCGGCTCGCATCGCCCTCGCGCGCAGCGACGATCCCCCCGCCGTCCGACCCGGGTAGACTCCCCCATGCTGATCTACGGACGACACGCCGTCGAGGAGGCGCTCGCCGGAGCCCACGTGGAGCGCATCTTCGTGGCTCGCGGCGTGGCGCAGACCACCGTGCGCGACCTCGAGCGCGCAGCGAAGGACGCGAACGTCCCGCTCGAATTCGTCCCCCGCATCGATCTCGATCGCGCCCTCAAGACCACCGACCATCAGGGGATCGCCGCCGAGCTCCCCGAGCTCACCTACGCCGACGCCGACGCACCCTTCGAGCGCGCCGCGGCTCGCAGCGAACGGCTCCTGATCGTCGCGCTCGACCAGATCACGGATCCGAGGAACTACGGCGCCATCATCCGCTCCGCCGAGGCGCTCGGTGCGCACGGCGTGGTCACGGAGGCGCGGCGGAGCCCGCCGCTCTCCGCGACCGTCGCGAAGGCGGCGGCGGGTGCGGCCTCACACCTCCCGCTCGTCCAGGTCACGAACCTTCCCACCTACCTCGAAGGACTCAAGGAGCGCAACGTCTGGGTCTACGGCAGCGCGGGCGACGGCGACGTCGCGCCGCGCCGCGTCGACTGGGACCGCGACGTGGCGCTCGTGATCGGCGCCGAAGGGCACGGTATGCGGCGCCTGGTGCGTGAACGCTGCGATGAGGTGCTGCACGTGCGCTTGCGGGGCCGCGTCGGTTCCCTGAACGCCAGCGTGGCGGCCGGGATCCTCCTGCACGAGATCGTGAGCGGCCGCGACGAGCTCGCGAGGGACGCGTGATGGGGTCCAGCGCCGACGACACCCGAACGTCGCTCCTGCCCGAGCACCTCTACGAGCTCGTCTTCGTGAGCGATCCGGCGCTCTCCCCAGACGGCCGCCGAGGGATCTACGTGCGGACCGACATCGTGCGACGAGCGGGCGACGCGCCGCCGCGCTACCGCCACCGCCTCCGCCTCGTGGAGCCGGACGCTGGATCCGACGTCGCGCTCACGCAAGGCGAGGCCGACCGTGCCCCGCGCTGGTCGCCGACGGGTCACGCCATCGCGTTCCTGGCTCCCGAGCGTGCAGAGGCGACCAAGCCCGGCGCCGTGGCGCAGCTCTGGGTCATCGCGCTCGGCGGCGGCGAGGCGCGGCGCCTCACGTCGTTCGCAGCCGGCGTCCTCCACCACCGTTGGTCCGCGGCCGGGGACACCGTGCTCGTCACCACGCGCGGGGAGTGGCGTGACGACGTCGCCGCGGACGGGACGGGACGCGTGGTGACCGAGCGCCTGCACCGCGGCGACGGGATCGGTTGGGTCTCCAGCGCGCCGGTCGAGCTCTGGCGCGTCGAGGCGACGGACGGGGCGAGGACCCACCTCTGGGACTTCGACCGGCCGCCCGGCACACTCGAACCGACCCCGGACGGCGAGCACGTGGTCTACCTGGCGGCGGAGCGCGCGGAGGAGTCCGACATGGGGCGCACACGCCTCTGGTCGAGGCCACTGCGCGACGGCGCCGCACGCGACCTGCTCGGGCGCTCGGGGTCGTTCACCGATCCGAGCGTGTCGCCCGACGGTCGTCACGTCGCGCTCTTCGATCCGCAAGACCCCGAGGATTGGGGCTCCCCCACCTCGCTGACGGTGGTCGACCTCGAGAGCGGCGCCTACCGCACGCTCACGCACGACGTCGCCGCATCCCCCTCCGTCGCCGGCGACAGCCGCATCGGCGCCCATCCCGTCGCGCCCCGCTGGGAGGGAGCGCGACTGGTGGTGGCACTCAACCGCGCGGGTCGGAGCGCGATCGCGCGTGTCGACCTCGAGGGTGACGTCACGGAGCACATGGTGCCCGGGGCCATGCACGACCGGGTGGTCACGGCCTTCGACGCGCGCGCGGGCCGCATTCTCGCGCTCATCGAGACCCCCACGAGCACGGGGCAGCTCCACACCATCGACGCCGACGGGAGCGAACGCCGGCTGACGAGCTGGAACGACGCCCTGCTCCGCGCACACGCCGGCGGCATCCCCGCCCCCGCGCGGACGTTCGACACGGCCGACGGCCAAGCGCTCACGTATTGGCGCCTCGACCCGGTGCGACCGCGCGACGACGGCGCCATGGTGGTGCAGGTCCACGGTGGCCCCTACACGAACTATGGCTACGGATTCGTGTTCGAGTTCCACCTGCTCGCGAGCGCCGGGTATCGCGTGATCTACGGCAATCCCCGCGGCGGCTCGAGCTTCGGCGCCGAGTTCGCGCGTGCCATCAAGGGCCGCTACGGCACCGTCGACGCCGACGACGTGCTCGCGATCGTCGACCACGCGGTCGGAAGCGTGGTCGACGATCGCGGAGCGACCACGCCGAGCGTGCACCTCACGGGCGGCTCCTACGGTGGCTTCATGACCAACTGGCTCGTCGCCCACACGGACCGCTTCCGCTCGGCGGTCACGCAGCGGAGCATCTGCAACTGGCTCTCGTTCTACGGCACGAGCGACATCGGACCGTTCTTCACCGAACTCGAGCAAGGCTGGGCACCGTGGGACGACGCCGAGGCGCTCTGGGATCGCTCACCGCTCAAGTACGTCGCGAACGTCTCCACGCCGACGCTCGTGATCCACGCGGAGGCCGACCACCGCTGCCCCATCGAGCAGGCCGAGCAGTGGTTCACGGCGCTCAAGCGCCTCGGCCGTGCCCCCACGCGCTTGCTGCGCTTTCCCGACGAGGGGCACGAGCTCTCGCGCTCGGGGCGGCCCGACCGTCGCGTCCAGCGGCTCGAGGCGATCATCGGCTGGTTCGAGGAGCACGCCTGACGGCTTGGGCACGAGTCGCCGGGACCAGTCACGAGCACCAGTCGCAAGCACGACGCGCCCTCGTCGTGTGCTACGATTTCGCGTTAGGCATCTCGGCCGGCATCGACGCATCGGGCATTCGCCCTCGGATCCGGCCAGGAGTCGATTCTCTTGCACGCCCCGCACGAGCGCGGGGCACCGAAAGGCTGTGCGCATGCCCCTCACGAAGGACGTCAAGCAAGAACTCACCACCAAGTTCGGTCGCGACGACCAAGATACCGGTTCGACCGCGGTCCAGGTCGCGATGCTCACGCGTCGCATCAACGATCTGTCGGGTCACCTGCAAGAGCACAAGAAGGACCACCACGGTCGGCGTGGCCTCCTCACGATGGTCGGTCGCCGCAAGCGCCTCCTGTCGTACTTCGAGAAGACCGACTACGAGGGCTACAAGGCCCTGATCGTCGAGCTCGGGCTGCGCCGCTGAGCAGCCCCCACACCGTGCCCCGCGCGAGCGCTGCACGCACGACCGTCGTCCCATGCGACGCCGGGGAGCGGGCCGATTTCGGCTCGACCCCGGCGTCGCTTCGTCGAGCGCGTAGGGGCCAGGCGCCAACGCACAAGGAGCCAGCGTGAACATTCCGACCGGACACCGCTACACCACCACCCTCGGAGGTCGAGAACTCGTTCTCGAGACCGGCAAGTACGCGAAGCAACTCCACGGGAGCGTCACGGTCCGCTACGGCGACACCGTCGTGCTCGTGACGGCGCACATGGACGACCGCGAGTCGCCCATGAGCTTCCTACCGCTCACGGTCGAGTACGAAGAGCGCCACTACGCCGTCGGGAAGATCCCGGGATCGTTCCTCCGCCGCGAGGGGCGCCCGGCGAACCAGGCGACGCTCAACGCCCGCCTCATCGATCGGCAGATCCGACCGCTCTTCCCGAAGGGCCTACGGCGTGAGTTGCAAGTGATCGTCACCGTGCTCTCAGCCGATCAGAAGAACGACCCTGCGATGCTCGCCGCCATCGGCGCATCGGCGGCGCTGTCGATCTCCGACGCACCCTGGGACGGCCCGACGGCGTGTGCGCAGGTCGGCATGGTCGACGGCGAATTCGTGCTCAACCCGACGCTCGACCTGCTCGACGAAGGCCGCTCCAGCCTCGAGTTGACGGTCGCCACCACGAAGGACGCCGTGCTGATGGTCGAGGCCGCCGCGAACGAACTCGGCGAGGACGACATGGTCGGCGCGATCGAGTTCGCCCAACGCGAACTCGCACCCGTCGTCGAGCTGATCGAGCGCATGCGCGCCGAGATCGGCCTCGAGAAGCGCTCGTTCACCTCCGCAGCCGACGTTGCCCCAGCCGACGTCGACGACATGCGCGAGGCGGCGCGCGCTGCCGGCCTCGTCGACGCGATCAGCACGAAGGGGAAGCACGAGCGCTCGAGCGCCGTGAAGGCGCTGCGCGATCGACTCATCGACGAGCGGGTTCCCGACGCCACCGCCGACGGTGCGGGCGCCCGAATCGGCGAGCTCAAGAGCGCCTTCTCGAAGGTCGAAGCGGCCGAGATGCGCCGCATGGTGATCGAGGAGCGCGTGCGCCAGGACGGCCGCGCCCCCGCAGACGTCCGCGACATCTGGATCGAGACGGGCGTGCTCCCCATGGCGCACGGCTCCGCGGTCTTCACCCGTGGTGAGACGCAGGTACTCGGGATCACGACCCTCGGCACCGGCCGCGACAACCGTCTCGTCGACGACCTCGGGCTCGAGAAGTCCGAGGAGTTCATGCTCCACTACAACTTCCCGCCCTTCTCGACGGGTGAGGTGAAGCGCTTGCGGGGCGTGTCGCGCCGCGAGCTCGGGCACGGCAACCTCGCGCGCCGCGCCCTGCTGCCGATGATCCCCTCGCAAGGGGATTTCCCCTACGTGATCCGCGTCGTCGGTGAGACGCTCGAATCGAACGGCTCCTCGTCGATGGCGACGGTCTGCGCCGGCTCGCTGTCGCTCATGGACGCCGGCGTGCCGATCGAGCGGCCCGTCGCAGGCATCGCCATGGGCCTCGTGAAGGAGGGGGAGCGCTACGCCGTGCTCTCGGACATCCTCGGGAGCGAGGACGCGCTCGGCGACATGGACTTCAAGGTCTGCGGAACGCGCGAGGGCGTGACGGCGTTGCAGATGGACATCAAGATCACGGGCATCACCGCCGACATCATGCGCGAAGCCCTCGCGCAAGCGCGAGCGGGCCGCCTGCACATCCTCGACGCGATGGACGGCGCCCTATCGGGCGCACGCGCGGAGATCAGCGCGCGCGCACCGCGGATCGTGACCACCAAGATCCCGACCGAGAAGATCGGCTCCGTGATCGGGCCGGGCGGGAAGCAGATCCGCGAGCTCGAAGCACTCGGCGTGAAGGTGGAGGTGCAGGAGGACGGCACCATCCGCATCTACAGCGACGACGCCGCCGCTGCCCTCGAGGTCAAGACGCGCATCGAGCAACTCACGGCCTCGGCCGAGGTCGGCAAGGTCTACGACGGCGTGGTCGCGAAGGTCGTCGACTTCGGTGCGTTCGTCACGCTCTTCCCCGGGACCGACGGACTGCTGCACATCTCACAGATGGCGACCGATCGCGTGGAACGCGTGGAGGACGTGCTCAAGGAGGGCGACACGCTGCAGGTCAAGGTCAACACGATCGACGACCGCGGCAAGATCGACCTCATTCGACCGGAGCTCGAAGGGCTCGTCGCGCCGCGCCGGCCCGCTCCGCCGCGCGATCGCCCCCGCGGCGGTAGCGGTGGCGGCCGCGACGGACGCGGTCCACGCCGCTGAATGTGAAGATACCGACACCCGGCCCGAGGCGCGCTCACACGACGTAGCGCGCGTCGAGCCGGCGGTATGACTGCCCGATAGAGGGGCTGGCGGAGGCTGGCCCTCGTCCGACGCGCGAGACCGCATCGTCCCCTCGGGAGCCGAGCCCCGCACCCTATCGCGGCGCTCCGCCGGCATCGCCAGCACGACTATCGACCGTAGGACGAACGTATTTTGCGTGCCCCGCCCCTACGGCGCGGGCGACCAGGAAGGAACGACTATGGCGAGAGCCAGGAGAAGACGACCCCGCGGCGACGACGACGATCGCAAGCTCACCATCATCCCCATCGGAGGCATGGGCGAGATCGGCAAGAACATGTTCGCCTTCAAGTACGAGGACGAGATCATGCTCGTCGACGGGGGCCTCGCGTTCCCGGACGCCGACATGCTCGGCGTCGACATCATCGTCCCGCGCATCGACTGGGTGGTCGAACACGCCCACATGATCAAGGGGTGGATCCTCACCCACGGGCACGAGGACCACATCGGCGGCCTGCCGTACATGCTCAGGCTGCTACCGAAGATCCCGATGTACGGCGCCAAGCTCACCCTCGGGCTGCTCCGCGGCAAGTTCGAGGAGTTCAAGCTCTCCGAGGGCGACGTCGACCTGATCGAGGTCTCGTCCGACGAGCGCATCAAGATCGGCGAGCACTTCACGGTCGACATGTTCCGGATGACGCACTCCATCCCCGACAACTCGGGGCTGATAATCCACACGCCGATCGGTCGCATCGTGCACACGGGCGACTTCAAGCTCGACTACAACCCCGCCGACGGCAAGACGAGCCACCTCGGCAAGATCGCCGAAGCTGGCCGCGACGGCACGCTGCTGCTCATCGCCGACTCGACGAACGCCGAGCGGCCCGGCTACACGGGCAGCGAGCTCGACGTGATGCACGCCGTCGACGCGATCCTCGCGCAGACACCCGGGCGCGTGATCGTCACGACCTTCAGTTCCCACATCCACCGCCTGCAGAACTTCGTCTGGCTGGCCGAGAAGTACAACCGGCGCGTGGCGATGGAGGGGCGCTCGATGGTGAAGGCGCTGCGCATCGCGCACGAGCTCGGCTACATCGCGGCGAAACAACCTTTCGTCGACATGGACAAGGTCGAGGGCATCCAAGAGGACAAGCTGATGGTGCTCTGCACCGGCTCGCAGGGGCAGCCGATGGCGGCGCTCTCGCGCCTCGCAGCCGGCACGCACCGCAAGATCACGCTCAAGCCAGGCGACACGGTGATCATGTCCTCCAACCCCATCCCGGGGAACGAAGAGGCCGTGAACCGCGTGATCAACCAGCTCTACGAGCGCGAGGTCAACGTGCTCTATCCGCCGAACCACAAGGTGCACGTGTCGGGACACGCCAGCCACGAGGAGCTCAAGCTCGTGCACGACCTGGCCCGCGCCAAGTTCTTCATCCCCTGGCACGGCGAAGCGCGCCACCAGGTGCACCACCAGCGACTCGCCGCCAGCATGACGAAGCCGCCCGAAAAGACGCTCATCCCGCACAACGGCGACATCATCGAGCTGACGAAGCACGACATCAAGATCACCGGCAAGATCGAGGGCGGCGTGATCTACATCGACTCGGTCGGCAAGAGCAGCGACCCGATCGACGAGCCGATCATCCGCGATCGCAAGGCGCTCGCGGAGGAGGGGGTCGTGGTGATCATGGCGATCGCGTCGAAGAAGCCCTCCGTCGAGGTCATCACACGCGGCGTGGCCGCCGGCTCGAACGGGGTGGCCGAAGAGATCGAGCGGCTCGCCCTGGAGGCGGTCACCCGCGGCGTCCGCGAGAAGCGCCGCCTCCAGGACATGCGCGACGACATCTTCTACCCAGTGCGGCGCTACATCCGCAAGGCCACGGGCCGCAACCCGCTCATACTGCCGACGGTGCTGGAGGGCTGACCAACTCCTCGAGGCGGTCGCGTCACGATTGCTGTGTTGGTCCTACGGAGCGTCGCGCATCGGCCACGCCTTCACCCCGCGCGCTCCTCGAGCCACACCGCTAGGCGTTCGAGCGATCCCGTCGTCGTCTCCCGCGCCTGCGCGATCAGATCATCCTCGACGAGCAACGCGTCGTTCACCCGGTGCATGCAGTCCCAGCCCGCCACGGCCACCGGAGCTCCGTGGCGGTACAGCGCGAGGGCGCGCGCCAGCGGGACCTCGTACAGCACGCTCACCTCGCTGCACGGCAGGACGTACTCGTGCAGGGGTCGGTCGGGCACCATCACCGCGTAGACGTCCTGGAGCTCCCGGTCGATCT
>JACCWH010000174.1 GCA_013697735.1 Trueperaceae bacterium
CGCGTGCGTCGCCGGGTCGTCGCGCTGCCCGGCCACGACGACCTCGCGGGGCGGCGCCTCGAGTCGCGCCCACGCCGAGAGCATCGCTGCGCCCGCGGTGGGGTGCCGGCCAACGAGGGCAGCGGCGCCTTCGAGCCCGGCCTCGGCGAGCGCACGCCACGGGGCGTGGTCGCACCAGGCGGCCGCCCAGGCGAGGAGTTCCGACGCGGCGCCGTGCTCACTCGGAAGGGGGCCGTCGAGCACGGACTTCGCCCGTACCACGAGCTGCTCGTCGCGGGCGCGGCGGGTGAAGAATCCACCGTCGGGATCCGCGAAGTCGCGCTCGATGACCGCGGCGAGCTCGAGGGCTCGTTCGAGATGGCGATCGTCGCCGGTGGCGCGGTGCAGCGTCAGGGCGGCGAGGCCGAAGGTGGCGGCGTCCTCGAGGAGCGCCACGGCCCCCTCGTCGCCGCCCGGCGGTGCCAGGTGCCGGAGCCGCTCACCATCCCAGGCACGCTCCCAGACGACGTCGGCGGCGCGTACCGCCGCTTCGCGCGCGCGCGTGGCATCCGCCTCCGGAAGGTGGGCCGCCGCGTCGACGAGCCCGCGGACGGCGAGCGCGTTCCACGAGGTGACGATCTTGTCGTCGAGTGCGGGCCACGGCCGCCGCTCGCGCGCGACGCGGAGCGCCTCGCGCACCCTGCGCACGCGGGCCTCCTGGCGCTCCGGTTCGGCGGCGTCGTCACCGAGCGCCGCGCGGACGGCTGGATGATCGAAGCCGCGATGGACGAGCACCGAGCGACCCTCGAGCTGGCCCACCTCCTGCACGCCATAGAGGGCGCGCGCGAGGGCTCGGTCGTCTCCACCTGGGAGCGCCGTGTCGATCTCCGCGGGCGTCCAGGTGTAGAAACGTCCCTCCTCCCCCTCGCTGTCGGCGTCGTAGGCGCTGGCGAATGCGCCGCCGTCCTGCTGGAGGTCACGCAGGAGCCAGTCGAGCGTGCCTCGTGCCGCCTCGAGGAGGCGCTCGTCGCGGTGCCGAGCGGCTGCGCGAGCGAGGACCGGGAGGAGGAGGGCGTTGTCGTAGAGCATCTTCTCGAAGTGCGGCACCGTCCAGGTGGCGTCGACGGCGTAGCGCGCGAAACCGCCGCCGAGTTGATCGAAGATCCCCCCGTCGACCATCGCACGCAACGCGCGCAGCACCATCGCGTCGGCCGAAGGCTCCGCACCATCGTCGGGGGCGTCCTCGAGCAGCCAGCGGAGCGCCGTGTGCGGCGGGAACTTCGGGGCGCCGCCGAAGCCTCCGTGGTGGCGATCCTCCTGCGCCCGCAGCGCCGCGAGCGCGGCGAGCGCGGTGGCGGCCGACGGCGGATCCCCGTCGCCGAGCCCCTCCGCGAGCCGCGCGACGTGTGCGGTGATCTCGACGGCGGAGCGCTCGACCTCGTTGCGGCGCTCCCGCCACGTCTGGACCAGGGCCTCGAGCACGCGCCGGAATCCGGGACGTCCGAAGCGGTCGTCGGGCGGGAAGTACGTCCCGCCGAACCACGGCTCCCCCTCCGGCGTGGTGACCACCGTCATCGGCCAGCCGCCTGCGCCGGTGAGCGCCTGCACCGCGTGCATGTAGACCGCGTCGACGTCGGGACGCTCCTCGCGATCGACCTTCACGTTCACGAAACCCTCGTTCATCACGGCCGCGATCAACGGGTCTTCGAACGACTCGTGCGCCATGACGTGACACCAGTGACACGCCGAATACCCGACTGAGACCAGCACGGGGACGTCGCGCGCCCGCGCCGCGGCAAATGCCTCCTCCCCCCACGGGTACCAGTCGACGGGGTTGCCTGCGTGCTGACGGAGGTAGGGGCTGGCACTTCCGGCCAGGCGGTTCGGGTGCTGGGCCATGGTCGACGATACTGGTGTGCGTAGACTGGAGCATGGACCTGGCCGACCTACGCACCGAGTACGGCGCCGGGAGCGACGACGACGTCGGTGCCGCGACCGAGCCGATGGACGTGCTCGGCGCCTGGCTGGAGCAGGCGCACGCCGCAGGGGTGCGCGAGCCCAACGCGATGACGCTCGCGACCGTCGACGTCACGGGAGCGCCAGCAGCTCGCGTGGTGCTGCTGCGACAGATCCTCGAGGGCGAGTTGGTCTTCTTCACCAACCTCGAGAGCGCGAAGGCCCTCGATCTCCGCCGCGAGCCGCGCTGCGCGCTCACGTTCTGGTGGGGCACGCTCGAGCGTCAGGTGCGTGTGACGGGGCGGGCGGCGCCGATCGCGCGCGAACGGGCCGCGGCGTACTTCGCCACGCGGCCACGCGGCAGCCAGCTCGGCGCCTGGGCCTCGCCGCAGAGCCGACCGATCGAGAACCGTGCTCACCTCAAGGCGCGCCTCGCAGACGTCGAGGCGCGCTTCGAGGAGGGGGAGGTGCCGATCCCGCCGCACTGGGGCGGGTTCGTCGTGACACCGGTGACGATCGAGTTCTGGCAGGGGCGCCGCTCACGCCTCCACGATCGAGTCAGGTTCGAGCGCGCGGGCGCCGCCTGGGATCGGGTGCGCCTGGCTCCTTGATCCTCAGATCCCTGCGGCTGCGTCGATCTCATCCTTCAGGGGCGGGATGAACTGCGGGAAGACCTGCACGCCCGAGGCGGCGACGATGGCGGCGAGCGTGATGTCGGCGCGCTCCTCGAGCAGTTCCAGCTCCAGGTCGGCGCGGACCGCGTCGAGGGCGAGCACGCGAGCGGGACGGATCTCGTAGACCTGGATGAGGTGGTGTCCGAACCGTGTCTCGACCGGACCGAGGAGCGCACCGATCTCGGCGCCGAAGGTCGCTTCGTCGAACTCGGGAACCGTCAGCCCCTGACGGAGGCAACCGAGTTCACCGCCGCGGACGGCGGACCCGGAGTCCGTCGAGTGGGCGCGTGCGACGTCGCCGAAGTCGGCGCCCGCTGCGAGCGCAGCGAGCAGGTCGCGAGCGTGCTCCTCGTCGTCGACGAGGATGTGGCGCGAACAGGCTTCGGCCGGGGTGGTGAAGCGGAGGCGCTGCGCGTGGTAGGCGATGGTGACCTCGTCTGGACCGACCACGATGCCCGCTCGGATGGCTGCGAGCGCCCGCTTCACGAGTTCGGTCTCGCGTACGACGCTCCGAAGCTGCGTCTCGTCGCCGAAGCCGGCGTTGGTGAGCGTCCGCTCGAAGGCGGCCTCACCTCCGACGTTCTCCTTCACACGCTCGATGATCGCGTCGATCTCCTGCTCTTCCACCGCGATGCCGCGGGAGCGCGCCTGCGCGATGAGCACGAGCTCCGTCGCGCGCTGGTCGAGGAAGGTCGGGAGGAAGCCGTAGAGCTGCTCGTAGAGGGCAGCCTCGAAGGGCGTGCCTTGACTCGAGGCGACGCCGCGAACGGCGATCTCGAAGCGCTGCAGCACGAAGCTGACACGTTCGCGCGTGGAGCCGAGCCGTACGAGGACGGGATCGCTCGCCGCCGCCACGGTCAAAGCGTCGACGCTCCGAGGCGCCTGCGCGGTGGCGGCGCCGAACGCGAGCGCGATCACGAGAACGAGCGTTCGGTACACGTTCGCGCGAGCTGGCGTGGGGCGGAAGCAGAGCGGCTGGGAGGGGGGGCGTCGATGCATTGGGCAGCCTACCCAGCACGCGACGCCGCACCGATGAAAAACTCAACGGGAGTCAAGAGCAACCGTCACACCCTCGCGGCGGTCAGCCCTCCGGCGCCGCCTCGGTCCCACCCGCGAGCGCTCGGAGTCGTTCGTAGAGCGCCCGCACCTCGGGATCGGGTTCGGTCGGCACCACCACGCGCACCTCGGCCTGGGCATCCCCCCGTGCCCCGTCGGCGCGAGGCCAGCCGCGACCACGCAGCCTGAGCCGCCGGCCAGTCTGGCTCCCTGGCGGGAGCCGCATCTCGACGTCACCGTCGAGCGTGGGCACGCGCACCTCGCCTCCGAGCACGGCGAGGTGGTCGGGAACGTCGACCTGCACGTGGATGGTATCGCCCTCTAGGCGGTAGCGCTGGTGGGCGCGGTGCCGGATCCGCAAGATGAGGTCTCCGCCGCCGGGCGCCTGACCGCGCAAACGGAGCCGGGAGCCGTCGCGCGCAGCGGCCGGGAGCGTCACGTCGAGCGTCGTCCCCTCGAGCCGGAGCGTGCGGACACCCCCCTTGTAGGCGTCGACGAGGTCGATCTCGAGCGTCGCCTCGGCACTCGGAGGCCGAACGTCGACGGGGCGCCCCCCGCGCGTCATGCGGCCCGTGCCGAAGGTGCCGAACGGGTCGCCCCCGGCGGTGCCGTGCGTGGTGTAGGCGCCACCGAAGAGGGTGCGGAAGAAATCGCTGAAGCCTTCCGCGTCGACACCCTCGGCCGTCGTGAAGACGGTTCGGCCGCCACCCCCCGGCGGGGGCGGGGGCGGCGCACCGGTGGGGCCGTACTGGTCGTATACGCGCCGCTTCTCGGGATCGGAGAGCACCGTGTAGGCCTCGTTCACCTCCTTGAATCGCTCTTCGGCCGTGGGATCGTCTCGGTTGCGGTCGGGATGGTGCTTCGCCGCGAGCTTGCGGAACGCGCTGCGCACCTGCTTCTCGTCGGCGCTCCGTGCCACGCCGAGGATGTCGTAGTAGTCCTTGAACGCCGCCATGGCTCAGCCTCCGGCGCGGGTACGGGCGGGGGCGCGCGGCGTCGCGCGCCCCCCCGGTCTCAGCCGCGCTCGTCCTCGTACACGACGACCCGCGCGGGGCGGATCAGTCGGGCGTTGCGCACGAAACCCGCTTCGAAGACGTCGGCGATGGTGCCGGGCTGCGCGTCACCGTGCGGCGGAACCGCCGTCAGCGCCTCGTGCTTGTCGGGATCGAAGGGCTCGCCGACGGCGCCGACGCGCTCGACGCCCAACGCGGCGAGCTTGCGCTCCAGCGTGTCACGCACTGCACGGACGCCGGGAAGTATCGCCGCCGGATCGCCCGATTCGGCCGCCTGCAGGGCACGGCCGAGGTCGTCGTACACCGTCAGTACGGGTCCGAGGGCGGCGTCGAGGCCGGCCTCGTGCGCGCGGTCTATCTCGCCTCCGGCGCGGCGCCGAGCGTTCTCGAGGTCGGCGCGAGCGCGCAGCGTCCGCTCCTTGTGCTCCTCGATCTCGATACGTGCGGCATCGAGCGCCTCCCGGACCCTGCCGAGCTCCCGTCGCAGCACGTCGACCTCCTCATCCGGCGCGTGGCCGGCGTGCGCTCCCTCGTCGGCCCCGAAGGTGGCTCGGTCGTGCTCCCCCGCCGGGCGCTCCTCGTCGTGGTCGTGTCGCTCCTCCGTCATCGCGTTCAGGATCCTGCGGGCTTGAAGTCGGCGTCGATGACGTCGTCGTCGTCGGCCTCGGCGTTCGACTCGGCCTGCCCGGTGGCCCCGCCGTCTGAGCTGCCATCGTCGGGCGTGGTCTGTGTCGCCTGCATGAACGTCTGCAACGCGCTCGCGAGCGTCTGCCCCTTGGCGTCGAGTTCGGCCTTGGGTGTCTGAGCGTCGAGGGCGCTCTTGGCGTCGTCGATCGCGGCCCGTAGCGGCGCCTTCTGCTCGTCGGTGGCGCCCTCGGCTTCCGTGATCGCCTTCTCGCCCTGGAGCCGGAGCGCGTCGAGCTGGTTCATCGCTTCGGCGTTCTCCCGACGCACCTTGTCTTCGTCGGCGTGACGATCGGCGTCCTTCACCATGCGGTCGACTTCGTCTTCGGCCAACGTGGTGGTGTTCTGGATCGTGATCGACGCTTCCTTACCGGTGGACTTCTCCTTCGCGCCGACGTTGAGCACGCCGTTCGCGTCGATGTCGTAGGTGATCTCGATCTGCGGCATGCCGGCGGGCATGGCAGGGAGGCCGTCGAGCTTGAAGCGCCCGAGCGACTTGTTGTCGGTCGCCATCGTCCGCTCGCCCTGGAGCACGTGGACCTCGACGCCAGTCTGGTTGTGATCGGCGGTGGTGAAGGTCTCGGTCTTGCGCACCGGGACGGTCGTATTGCGTTCGATGAGCTTGGTGAACACGCCCCCCTTCGTCTCGACGCCGAGCGAGAGCGGGGTGACGTCGAGGAGCACGATGTCCTCGACCTCGCCGGTGAGGACGCCCGCCTGGATGGCGGCGCCGAGCGCGACCACCTCGTCGGGGTTCACGGTCTGGTTCGGGTCCTTGCCGAGGAGCTCCTTCACGAGGCGCTTGACCGCGGGTACGCGCGTCGAGCCGCCCACGAGGATGATCTCGTCGATCTGCTCCTTCTTGAGCTTGGCGTCGGAGAGCGCCTGCTCGACGGGCCCACGCACGCGCTGCAGGAGGCTCCCGATGAGCTCCTCGAACTTCGAGCGCGTGAGCTTCTTCTCGAGGTAGAGGGGCGCGTTCGAGGCAGGATCCATGGCGATGAACGGGAGGCTGATCGTGGTCTCGGGCAGGCCCGAGAGTTCGATCTTCGCCTTCTCCGACGCTTCGATCAGCCGCTGCAGGGCCTGCTTGTCTTTGCGCAGATCGACGTCGTACTCGCGCTTGAACTCATCGGCGAGCCAATTGACGACGGCGTAGTCCATGTCGGACCCGCCGAGGTGGGTATCACCCGCCGTGGAACGGACCTCGAAGACCCCATCGCCCACCTCGAGCACGGAGACGTCGAACGTCCCCCCGCCGAGGTCGAACACGAGCACGGTCTCGCTCCCCTTCTTCTCGAGGCCGTACGCGAGCGCCGCCGCGGTCGGCTCGTTGACGATCCGTAGCACCTCGAGCCCGGCGATCTTGCCGGCGTTCTGGGTCGCTTCGCGCTGCGCGTTGTTGAAGTAGGCGGGCACGGTGATCACGGCCTTCGTGATCTTCTGGCCGAGCTGCTCGGATGCGTCGTTCACGAGCTTGCGCAGCACCATGGCCGAGACCTCTTCGGGCGTGAAGCGCTCGTCGCCAACGACGAAGCGGACGCCCCCGTCCTTGCCCTGCACGACTTCGTACGGCGCGCGCTCGGCCTCGTGCTGGATCTCGTCCCAGGTGCGGCCGATGAAGCGCTTGGCCTCGAAGATGGTGCCCTTGGCGTTGAGGACGGCCTGGCGCTTCGCGACCTGTCCGACGAGGCGCTGCTCTTCCTTGAAGGCGACGACGGACGGGGTCGTGCGGTTCCCCTCCGAGTTCACGAGCACGACGGGCTCACCCGCCTCCATGATCGAGATGACGCTGTTGGTGGTGCCGAGATCGATTCCGACGGCTTTTGCCATGATGCGGTCTCCTCCTGACGTCGCACGGTCGTGCGGGGTCGCGTTGCGAACCCTCACGATGCACGTAGGTACGCTTCGACGTCGATCGACGCACGGACGGACCTCCGGCCCGCGCCGTTTCCAGACGTGAGTGTAGCAGCGCCGCTCGACTGTTGTCAACGGATTTGAGTGCGCTCGTATCAAGTTTGAAGATGGTGTCGCTCGCGCCGTGCGCTGCCCCCATCACCACGTCGTAGCGTTGTGACGCTCGGGCGCACCGCACGAGCATTCAGGAGGCATCGATGCTCTGGCTCATCATCGCACGCGACGGCACCGACGAACGGGCACCTGCACGGCGCCAGGCCGCCCGTGTCGCGCATCTCGAAGGCGCGCGCGCCCTCGCCGAGTCGGGGAGGATGCCGATCGGCGGCGCACTCCTGGGCGACGGCGGGACGATGATCGGCTCCATGCTCGTGATCGAAGCCGCCGACGAGGCGGAGATTCGCGCGCTGATCGAAAACGACGTCTACAGCACCGGCGACGTCTGGCGATCGGTCGAGATCCACCCGTTCAAGCGCGCTTTCTGAGGGGTGTTCAGGCGCCGTTCGGATCGTTCGCGAGGTCCTGCCGGCCGTTTCGAGGCCGTGGCGTCATGAACCCCTGCAGATACTTGACGAATGCTGCATACCGCGGTATGCTCGTTTCTAACGGCGCCCGAGAGGGCGCTTTTTTCATGCCGCCCGCCCGTCACCGCGCCTGAGATTTCCCTTCGCGAGATTTCGGAGGGGCAGCGATCCGCCGCAGGTACACCGAAACCAGCAGGCTCCCCACGAGGATCGCGGCCGACGTGAGCACCAGCGCACCGTCCACCCGCACGCCCTCGACGCGGAACGTGCCGTGCACGCTGGCGCCCGCCAACACGCCGATCGCCATACCCGGCGCCCCACCGAGCGCAGTCGCGGCGACGAACGCCCGCACCGGAACGCGGAGTGCGCCGGCGGCAACGTTGACCAGGTCCCCCGGCAGCATCGCGAGCCGCGCGGTCAGTACCGAGACGAAGGGGTGCCGCTCGAGGCCGACGCGCCACCCGCTCGCCGCCTCGTGCCCGCCGCCCCGGGCGAGCCGCGCGACGGTGTAGGGGAGGAGCGAGGTGCCGACCACCGCCACCATCGCCACCGCGAAACCGACCACGGGACCGAGCAGGAAGCCGGAGAACGCGGTGAGCACGGTGACCGGCAGCAACGTGATGGGGCGGACGAGGAACGCGACGAGGAGCGCGATGGGGGCGGCCGGGTGCCCGTCCACGCCGCGAAGGACTTCGGCGAGCCCGCCGGCGACCCCGTCCTCGTGGGCGGCGAGGCTCGTCCACGCGGCGATCGCAACCACCGCCCAGAGCGACAGGGCGATCGCGACACGCAGACGTCGGGAGCGAGCGTGCGCCGGGGCGTCGTGCGCCGGGGCGTCGTGTGCCGGGGCGTCGGGTTCGGGAATCTCGGAGGCGTGCACGCTCCAGGCTACCCCCGGTACACCGCCTCGGGCACCGCTCGGACCGCAGCGCGCACCGTAGACTCGGTCGATGTCCGCATTCGTCCGTTCGACCCCGCGCCTCATCGTCGCGAGCGCCCCCCGCGCTCGCGAACGCACCTCCGTGGCGCGAGCATGACCCGGACCGACACCCTCCCGACGAGCGGCGGCACGTACGTGAACGCCCGTTTCGTCGACCTGCGGATCGATGGTGCGCTTGCGGACGCGCGCTTCGAGGATTGCGTGTTCGAGCGCTGCGATCTGCGATCGCTTCGACTCCACGGCTGCCGCCTCATCGACACCGACTTGCTCACCTGCGACCTCGGCCTGCTCGACGTCGAGGGGAGCACGTTCGGCGGCGTCACGCTCGAGAGTTGCCACGCCGTCGGGGTCGTGTGGTCGCGCGCCCGCGTCGACGTCGAGCGTCCGCTCGGCCTCGACGCGAAGGACAGCGTCCTGAACTTCTCCAGCTTCACGGGCTTGATGCTCGCGAAGCGGCGATTCGAGGGGTGCACGATCATCGACGGTTTCTTCGATGCCTGCGACCTCCGGGATGCGAGTTTCCGCCACAGCGACCTCCACGGCACCACGTTCCGCGACTGCGACCTGCGCGGCGCGGATCTGCGGACGGCGAGACGCTACGAGATCGACGTCCGCTCGAACCGCGTCACCGGCATGCGTGCGGGACTCCCGGACGCTGCGGCGCTACTCGCCGGGCTCGAGATCGACCTCTCCTGAGCAGCTCCCGATTCGCAGTTCCACGTTCAGAGCGAACCGCGTCGGTGCACGCGTTCTCCCCCGACCACCGTCTCGAGAATGGCGTCCTCACGCGCGAGCGTGAAGAGCTGGCCCAGGGCCTCCTCCAACGACGCCGCGAACGGGAGCACCTCGGCCAGTGTCGATCCCGCTGGCGGGCGTACCACGATGAGATCCGCGGCGCGCCCCGGGGTCAAATCACCCACCTCGTCGTCGCGCCCGAGGGCGCGCGCACCTGCAGCCGTCGCGAGCCACAGGAGGCGGGCCGGCGTGAGCGGCTCTCCGGCCGCGCCCAGGAGCATCTGCCCGCCGTAGGCGACCAGCCCTTCCTTGAGGAGCGAGAGGCCCGTTCCACCGCCGACGTCGCTGCCGAGGGCCACGTGGACGCCCGCCTCGAGATGGCGGCGCATGGGAAAGAGGCCCGAGCCGATGAACTGGTTGCTCGAGGCACAGTGCGCGACGGATGCGCCGGCACGCGCGAGGCGCGCGAGCTCCGACTCCGTGGGGTGGAGGTCGTGGGCGAAGACGGTACCGGGTCCCACCAGGCCGTGACGTTCGTAGACACCCAGGTAGTCTTCGCCGGGGAAGCGGCCCCGGACGACCTCGATCTCGTCGCGCGTCTCGTTGAGGTGCGTGGTGCACGAGAGATGAGGGGCGTCGCGCAGGACGGCGCCACATGCGGCGAGGAGTTCGTCGCTGCAGGAGAGGGCGAAGCGCGGCGTGACCGCGTATCGCAATCTCCCCACGCCGTGCCAGCGCCGCGCGAGGAGGCCGCTCTCCTCGTACGCGATTTCGGGACTGGTGACGAGTGCGTCGGGCACGAGTACGTCGGAGACCACCAGCCCGGAGGTGATGCGCAGTCGCGACGCGAGCGCCTCCACGAAGAAGGCCTCCATGGCCACGGCGTAGTGGGCGCCGAAGACCATGGCGCTCGTCGTCCCGTTCGCGGCGAGGAGCCTGAGGAAGGACTTCGCCTGCTCGCGGGCGAAGTCGGCCCGAGCGAAGCGCACCTCGTGCGGAAACGTGCACGCCTCGAGCCACTCGAGGAGCGTGCGCCCCATCGCTCCGACCACGGGAAGTTGTGGATAGTGGACGTGCGCATCGACCAGGCCGGGGAGGATGATGCCACCGCGTTCGTCCTGCACGGGGAGCTCGGGATGGCGTTCGCACACGTCGGCGGCGCTCCCGAGATCGAGGATCCGACCGTCCGCGCCGATCGCCACCGCGCCGTCGTGCCACGATTCGAGGGCGCCGTCGTGTCGGAAGGGATCGTGCGGCGTGTGGGCGAGCGCGCCCCGCAGGATGCGGGGCGTGACTCCCGGCTCAGGTGAGCGGCTCAACTGAGCGGCTCAGGAGCGCGGCTCAGGAGAGCGGGGAGTCGCGTTCGGAGGTGCGGGCGTCGGGGGCGTAGTAGGGGTTCTCCCCCGCCTCGTGGTCGGTGGCGTCACGCACGCGCACGATGGCGTCGACGTGTTCGGTGATCATCTTCTCGATCCCTTGCTTGAGCGTCACGTCGGCGGCGCCACACCCCTGGCAGCCGCCGTGCAACGCGATGACCGCGGCGTCGCCGTCGATCTTGACCAGGCTGACGCTCCCGCCGTGGCTCGCCACGCCCGGATTGACCATCGAATCGAGGACGTCCTGTACCTGCTGCGCGACCGGATCATCCCATTGGGTGGAGGGGAAGGAGACCCGGAACCCGGATTGCATCACGCCCTCGACGAAATCGACCGTCGCTCCGTCGAGATGCCGAACGGTCGTGGGATCGAGATAGACGTCGAAGCCACCGCCGTCGATGACGGCGTCGGCGGCGTCGCGGTCGGCCTCCTTGACGAGCCAGAGTTTGTGCTCGGCCCTCGTACCAGCGACGCGCAGGGCTGCTACACCCTGCGCGCGCTGCTTCTCGAGGTAATCGACGATCCTGGTCTTGGCGGTGTCCGTGAACTCCAACATATGGGGTTCAGTGTAGGACGTGGTCACCGCGCCTTAGAGCACCTGCATGACGTACTCGTCGGTGGCGCGCTCGAGGCCACGCGGGTGGGCGACGTAGACGCCGCGAGTCCCTTGCAGAGCGCCCTCGTTGCGGAGCTCCCCGAGGATGCGCGTGATCGTCACGCGCGACGAGCCGGTGAGGTCGGCGAGGTCTTCGTGCGTGAGTGCGAGCGGGAGCTTGATCATGCCGTCCTGCTCGTCGGCCGGCTGGCCGAATTGCGCGGAGAGGCGGAGGAACGCGCGCGTCACGCGGGCGCCCACGGGCATCTCTGCCTCGTCGAGCATCTCGCGGCTCCGGCGCAGCTGCCGCGCCATACTGCGCATGACGTACTCCCGAACCTTGCGGTCGTTCATCGCCTGCTGCGGGTCGATGGGCGTGAGGGAGCTATCGTGCACCGCGACGACGGTCTCCGCGTGGCGGCCACCGTCGAGCACCGCCAGGCCGAGGACGTCGCCAGGGCCGTAGAGATCGGCGATGCGGTCGCGGCCGAGGCTCGTCGGGACGACGGCCTTCAGGACGCCGTAGTCGACGACGTAGAGGCTGCTCGCGTCGCGGTCGGATTCGTAGAGGACCTGTCCGGGCTCGAGTGTCCGGGTGGGGAGCGCGAGGCCCGCTGGGACGATGTCGGCCATCTCGGCGGGGTGGGGCGAGTTGAGTGCATCGAAGGTGTGGAGCATCGGTCGCGTCCTTTCGGGACGAGGAGTGGAGAAAAGAGGCGCATAGCGCGCCAGCGTTTGTACGTGGTCCGGTCGCGTCGGGCGCCGGACATCCAGAACGCTACGGAAAATATAGCATGGGAATCGCCACCTGTCTACCCCCGCTTCGCGTCTACGACGGGACTTCTCACGTCTCACACATCTACGCGGAGGCGTGCAGAGAGCCGAGCTCGATCATGCCGTACCGCGAGGCTCCTTGACAGCGTCGCAGCCTACACCTTATCATTTAAGTGCATGAGCGACCTCCCTCCTCGGCAGCGCACCGTGCACGACCGCCTCCTCGACCACGTCCAGCGCACCGGTGAGACTCCCGACCTCTCCGATTTCGCGCGCGGGCTCGGCATGCATTACGTCACGCTCAAGCAGCACCTCGAAGCACTCCACCGCAAGGGGTATGTCGTCTTCGAGAGCCGTGGTCGAGGCCGCTCCCCCTCCCTCCGCCTCCCACATGCGGCTACGGGCGTTCCGCTCCTCGGCTCGATCCCGGCCGGTCCGCTCGGGCTCGCCGCGGTGGAGCCCGAGGGCTTCCTCGCGCTCCCGGGCATGGGTAGGGACCAATTCGCGCTCCGGGTCGACGGCCTGTCGATGGCCGATCTCATGCAGCCTGGCGACGTGGTGCTGCTCGAGCGACGCCCTCCTCGCCGCTCGGGCGAGATCTGCGCGGTCCGCGTCGAGGACGACGACGTCACGCTCAAGTACGTCGACGGGGTGGGGACCCCGCGGCTCGTCCTACGGGCCCACAATGCCGACTTCCCGGATCGAGCCGTTCCGGCCGCCAACGTCCAGGTCGACGGCGTCTACCGGGGTTTGTTGCGCGGCGACGTCGCCGATGCACTCCTCGAATCCGACGACTGACGGTCGCTGCGGCGCCGTTGACAACGACCCATCCGGCCGTTAGCATCGCCACTAACACGCGTTAGTCATGCCGGGTGTCGGGGCCAACGGTCGCGATTCCCCGTGGCGACCACCTCGGTCGCGGCGCTGCCCGCATGTCGGCGTGTCCACCGCTCGCCGCCCTCTCGGCGGCGGCGCACAGTACGCGAGGAGGCATGATGCAGCGGATCTTCGGCACCACACTCATAGCGCTCGTCCTGGCCATGGCCAGCGCTCAGACCCTGACCGTCTGGGTCTGGGACATCAACAAGCCGGCGCTCGAATCCACCATCTCGAGCTTCCAGGAGATGCACCCTGGTGTCGAGGTCGTGGTCGAGGACCTCGGCAACCAGAACACGTACGACCGCGGGCTCGCCGGGTGCGCTGCCGGCGGCTTCGGTATGCCGGACGTCTACCTCGTGGAGAACAACGAGGCCGAGGTCTTCTGGACGCAGTTCCCTGACTGCTTCCTCGATCTCCGCACCGTGGGCGGCGAAGAGTTGCTGCCGCTCTTCCCGGACTTCAAGTGGACCGAGCTCACCGACGGGGAGCGGATCATGGCGGTCCCCTACGACTCCGGACCCACCGCGATCTTCTACCGTCGCGACCTCTACGAGCAGGCTGGCATCGACGTCGACGACATCGAGACCTGGGATGACTTCATCGCCGCGGGTCAGGCCATGAACGCCGCCACCGACGGCGCAGTCAAGATGGGTACCGTTGCCAAGGGTGCCGACGACGAGTGGTTCCGCATGCTCGCGAACCAGGCCGGCTGCTTCTACTTCGATGAGGACGCCACACAGGTGACCGTCGCTCAGCCCGGTTGCGTTCAGGCGCTCGAGACGCTCAAGCGCCTGTACGACGCCGACGTGCTCGCCGTCGGCGGTTGGGTCGAGCAGATCCAGCTCATCCAGAATTCGGCCGCCGCATCCGCCCTCTTCGGCTCCTGGTACGGCGGCGTGATCCAGGCCGAGGCACCCGACCAGTCCGGGCTCTGGGGCGTCTACCTGACCCCCGCGCTGGAACCGGGCGGCATCCGAGCCTCGAACCTCGGCGGATCGGCGCTCGCCATCCCGGCGAGCACGCAAAACCCCGAACTCGCCTACGCGTTCGTCGTCAACGCCCTCGCCGACGAGGAGAACCAGCTCAACATCCTCGAGAACTTCGGTCTCACACCGTCGCTGCTGTCGCTCCTCGATGCCCCGGAGCTCGACGAGCCGGTCGAGTACTTCGGTGGTCAGGCGGTTTGGGTCGACATACTCGGCACCCTCGGCGACGTTCCGGCGGTCGCCGGCACGGCCTTCTTCCAGGAGGCGCGCGAGGTGATGATCGGCGTCGTCAACAGCTACCTCGACGGCCCTTCCGGGTCGGCCGAAGCGGCCCTCCAAGCCGCAGCCCAGCAGATCTCGCGCGCGACGGGACTGCCGGTCGCCGACTGAGCGTTCACCGCGCTCCCACGTACACGCACGCTCCCGGGCGCGCCGCCTCCGCGGCGCGCCCGGGCCTGCCAGGAGGACCCGACGCGTGACGACGGAATCCGCCCGCCCCATCGCCCCGGCTCCGCGGCGCCGCCGCATCCGCTGGGCGCCCTACCTCTTCCTCGCGCCGTTCCTCGGTGCATTCGCGATCTTCTGGGCCTGGCCCATCGCCTATTCGCTCTTCCTCTCGTTCGTCAATACGCGGAGTCGACCGTGGACCTTCGATCCCGGCTTCAACTGGGGGCGCCTCGTCCAAGACGGTGCATTCTGGGACGCGTTCGGGAACACCATGCTCATCCTCGCGGTGCAGGTCCCGCTCATGCTCACGCTCGCCGTGTTGCTCGCGCTCGCCTTCGACTCCGATCTCTTGCACCTCAAGGGTTTCTATCGCTTCGCCTTCTTCGCACCGCTCGTGCTCGGCGCCGTCCCGTACTCGGCCGTGTTTCGCTTGATCTTCAACGCCGACTTCGGCGTGCTCAACTACGGTCTCGCAAGCCTGGGCCTACCCAGCGTGCGCTGGCTCTTCGAGTCGACACCCGCACTCGTGACCATCATGATCGCGCTCACCTGGCGCTGGACGGGGTACAACGCCATCATCCTGCTCTCGGGCCTCCAGTCGATCCCACGCTCGCTCTACGAAGCAGCGCGCATGGACGGCGCCAACGCCTGGCAGCAGTTCTGGGGCATCACCCTGCCGCTCTTGCGCCCCGTCCTCCTCTTCACGTTCGTGCTCTCCACCATCGGCACACTGCAACTCTTCACCGAGCCCTGGCTCATCACCAACACGGGCCCCGGCGGCGCCACGGAAACCCTCGTCACGTACCTCTACAAGCAGGGCTTCCGCTCGTTCAACTTCGGCTACGCCTCGGCGATCGCATACACCGTCGCGATCACCGCCGCCCTCTTCTCCCTCATCCAGATCCGGCTCGTGGGCGGACGGGAGGCCTGATGCGCCGCTCCCGACTCCTGCGCTCGATCCTCCTCCACGTGGTGATGACGTTCCTCGCGCTGCTCTTCCTGATGCCGATCGCCTGGATGCTCATCTCGGCGACGAAGGCGAACAACGCCATCCTCGCCATCCCCCCGAGCTTCGCCTTCGGTGACCATCTCGCCGCCAACTGGGCCGACCTCTCGTCGGACCTACCCTTCGTCCGCATCGTCGCCAACAGCGTCGGCATCGCCGTGCTCTACACGATCGTGGCGACATTCGTGTGTGCGATGGGCGGATATGCGCTCGCGAAGTTCCGCTTCTACGGTCGCGCCGCGATCTTCGGCATCGTGCTCGTCGGGCTCACCATCCCCTTCGAGGTCCGACTCATACCCCAGTACCTCCTGATTGCGCGCGATCTCGGACTCTCCAACACGTGGTGGGCGCTCATCCTGCCAGGGCTCGCCAACGCGCTGGGGATCTTCTTCATGCGTCAGAACATGCTCTCCGTGCCGAGCGAACTCCTCGAGGCGGCGCGCATCGACGGCGCCAGCGAGGGGCGCATCTTCCTTCAGGTCGTCCTGCCACTCATGCAGAGCGCGCTCGCCGCGGTGGGCATCGTGCTCTTCTTGTTCCAATGGAACGATTTCCTGTGGCCGCTGCTCGTGCTCACCGCGCGTGATTCGTACACCATTCCGGTTGCGCTCGGTACGCTCGTCGGCCTGACGCGCGTCTCTTGGGGCGGCATCATGATCGGTACGGCGATCGCCACCGTGCCGTTCCTGGTGATGTTCCTGTTCCTCCAGCGCTACTTCGTCGCCGGGATCACGGCCGGCGCCGTGAAGGATTGAGGACCGATCATGCCGCCCGACCGCCCCGCTCCTCCCCCACGCGCCCCCGCCCTGGGCGTCTGCTACTACCCCGAACATTGGCCCGAGGCGACCTGGGCCGACGATGCCGCCCACATGGCGGCGACCGGATTGCGCTGGGTGCGCATCGGCGAGTTCGCCTGGAGCCGGATCGAGCGCGCTCCTGGCCGCTACGACTGGGAGTGGCTCGACCGCTCCGTGGACACGCTGGCAGCCGCCGGACTCACGCTGGTGCTCTGCACCCCCAGCGCCACACCCCCGAAGTGGCTCGTGGACGCGATGCCCGACATGCTCCCCGTCGGCCGCGACGGCCTGGTACGAGGCTTCGGCGGCCGCCGCCACTACGACCCCTCGCACGAGGGGTACCGCGATGCGTGCGCTGCCATGGCCGCCGCCCTCGCCGAGCGCTACGGTCGCCACCAAGCGGTCGGTGCGTGGCAGATCGACAACGAGTACGGCTGCCACGACACGATCCGCACCGCCGGCCCCATCCCCCTCGCGCGCTGGCGACGCTGGCTCGAGACACGCTACGGTAGCGTCGACGCCCTGAACGACGCCTGGTGGACCGGGTTCTGGTCCATGCACTACCGCTCCTTCGCCGAGGTCGAGCTCCCGGTGGGGGCGGTCACGGAGGCGGCGCCCGGGGCCAGGCTCGACTACGCCCGCTTCGCCTCGGCGATGGCCGTCGAGTTCCACGCTCGGCAGGTCGCCGAGATCCGACCGCGTTCACCCGGCCGCCCCATCACGCACAACGGCATGATCTTCTTCGCCGACCTCGACGCGCACGCGCTCGGCGCGCATCTCGACATCATCACGTGGGATTCGTATCCGCTCGGCATGCTCGAGCAGTCGCCGCTGCCCGACGACGTGAAGGTGCGCTACGCGCGCACCGGGCATCCCGACCTGATCGCCTTCAACCACGACCTCTACCGCGGCGCGCTCGCGCCCCGCTCCGACGCACCCTTCACCCCGTTCTGGGTGATGGAGCAGCAGCCGGGGCAGGTGAACTGGGCCCCCACCAACCCCCTCCCCGCACCGGGCGCGGTCCGTCTCTGGACCCATCAGGCGATCGCCCACGGAGCCGACGTCGTGTCGTACTTCCGTTGGCGCTCGGCGCTCGGCGCTCAGGAGCACATGCATGCCGGCCTCCTGCGGCACGACCGCTCCCCCGACAGGGGCCTAGCGGAAGCCGCTTCGTCCGCACGCGATCTCGACGCAGCGACGACGGGGGCGGCGGAGCGCAGCGAGCATCCGCGCCGGCGCGGCGACGTCGCCCTCCTCTTCCGCTACGACGATCTCTGGGCGGGACAGATCCAGCCGCACGCCGCCGGCTGGCACGACTGGAACATCTGGGTGGAGGCCCATTCGGCGCTGCGCTCGCTCGGCTTCGACGTCGACGTGCTCCCCCCCGATCGCGACCTGAGCGCCTACCGCCTGATCGTGGCTCCGTCGCTGATGCTCGTCGACGACGCCCTGGTCGCGAAGCTCCGCGGCGACGCCGAACGGGGGGCGACCGTGCTCCTGGGACCGCGGAGCGGGGCGTACCGCCCCGACATGCGCGTCCACGACCGCACCCCCCCACCGCTGACGGCGTTGTCGGGCACGCGAACGGGCCGCGTGGACACCCTCCGCCCCGGGAGCCTCGGGACGCTGACCGGTGACGGCGAGGGGGGTATCGCGGTCGCCTCGTACCACACGTGGGCCGACCTCCTCGAGCCCGAGCCCGGAACCACGATCTGGGCGCGGTACACCACCTCCGCCTACGCCGGCGAGGCCGCGCTCACGGTGCGACCCCACGGCGCAGGACGCTGCGTCACGCTCGGCGCGTGGCTGGAGGCGAGCGGCTGGCACACCATGCTCGCGCGCCTCGCGCGCGATCTCGACCTGCCGACGCTCGCCCTACCGGAGGGCGTACGCCTCAGCAGCAGCGCCGGCCGCGCCTGCCTGCAGAACTTCACCGATGCCCCCGTCGAGATCGATCTCACGCCCCTCGGCGGCAGCGTGCACTCGGTCGCACCCGTCGACGTCGTTTGGGTCGACATTGCGCGGTAGCCTAGGCCACGAGGGGGCGGGGATGCCGCGGCGACGCGTCACGAGCACGATGGTGGCAACACGGGCGGGCGTGTCACGAACGACGGTGTCGTTCGTGCTCAACGCCCGCGCGGGCTCGGGCATCCCCGACGAGACGCGTCGACGGGTGCTGCGCGCTGCGCGCGACCTCGGCTACGTCCCATCGGCGGCGGCCACGACGCTCGCCTCCGGCCGCACCCAAACGATCGGCTTCGTCGTGTGCGACGCACGCCACCTGCTCACCGACGCCTTCCTGCCGCAGGCGATATTCATGCTCACCCAGGTCGCGCACGCGCGCGGATTCCGTGTCCTGGTCGAGGCCGTCGACGACCCCACAGCGCCCCGAGCGTACGAGACGCTCGTACGAGCCACCCGGATCGACGGCATGGTGGTCATCAACCCGCGCCGCGACGACATGCAACTCGCCGCCCTCATCGAGTCGCGCTACCCCGTGGTGACGATCGGACACCCACCGGGCGGTACGGGCTACGCCTTCGACGTCGACAACGTCGCCGCCACGCGCACGATCACCGACCACCTCCTCGCCGCCGGCCGCCGGCGCCTCGCCTACCTGGGGTACGGCGCGCCGAGCTACACGACCGTCGTCGAACGCCTCGAAGGGTACCGGCAGGCGCTCGCGGACGCCGGCCTCCCCTTCGACGAAACGCACGTCGTCTACGGCGACTACTCCGCGGAGAGCGGCGAGGCCGCGACGGCGACGCTCCTGGCGCGACTCGGCTATGCAGCGGGCGCAACTCCGCCCTTCGACGGCCTCGTGTGCGGCAACGACACGGTCGCGCTCGGAGCCCTCACGGCGTTGCGCTCGCTCGGGCTGCGCGTTCCCGACGACGTCGCAGTGGTCGGTTTCGACGACATACCGATCGCCGCGCACGCGGCGCCGCCGCTGACCACCATGCGCTCCCCGCTCCTCCGATTGGGCGAGGGGAGCGCTCGTCTCGTGATCGACCTGATCGAGGGGGGGACCGGACGACCGCCACCGGCGCGCCTGCAGGCCGAACTCATCGTGCGCACGTCGTGCGGCAGCGACTGATGCCCCACCCCACGATCACCTTCGTCGGCGCCGGCAGCACCGTGTTCGCCAAGAACCTGCTCGGCGACGTGCTCGCCACACCGGAGCTCGCCGAGAGCGACATCCGGCTCTTCGACATCGACCCGGCGCGACTCGACCTCTCCGCGGCCGTCGCTGCACGCGTGGCCGACTCCCTCGGCGTGCACCCGCGCGTGCAGGCCACCACCGACCGCGAGCGCGCGCTCGACGGCGCCGACTACGTCCTCAGCATGATCCAGGTGGCCGGGTATCGCCCCGGCACCGTCCGCGACTTCGAGATTCCGGCGCGCTTCGGTCTCCAACAGACGATCGGCGACACGCTCGGAGTGGGCGGCATCATGCGTGCACTCCGCACGATCCCGGTCATGCTCGACGTCGTGCACGACATGGAGCGCCTCTGCCCGCACGCCCTCCACCTCAACTACGTCAACCCGATGGCGATGGTCACGTGGGCGCTGAACGCGGCGTCGAGCATCCGCAGCGTCGGGTTGTGCCACAGCGTCCAGGGCACGGCGGCCGAACTCGCCGACGATCTCGGGGTTCCGGTCGGCGAGATCGACTACCTTGCAGCCGGCATCAATCACATGGCCTTCTACCTCCGCTTCGAGCGCGACGGCGTCGACCTCTACCCTGCGCTGCACGCGCTTCGCGCCGAGGGGCGCGTGCCGGATTGGAACCGCGTCCGCTACGAGATGCTCGGCCGGCTCGGCTACTTCGTGACGGAATCGAGCGAGCACTTCGCCGAATACGTCCCGTGGTTCATCAAGCGCTCCCGTCCCGAGTTGATCGAACGCTTCGACATCCCCATCGGCGAGTACCTCGGCCGCTGCGGGCTCGCGGAGGTGGCCTGGCCGTTGGTCGAGCGCGAGCTCCGGACGCCCGGCAGCGTGAGCCGTAGCGACTTCGAGGGCGCCGTCCGCGCCGCCGACGTCCGCACCATGCCGAGGACGCTCGCGGGGGCGCTCGCGAACTTCGAGGCGTTCGGCCGGGTGGAACGCTCGCTGGAGTACGGCGCGACGATCATCGAGGCCATGGAGACCGGCCGACCCGCCGTGATCTACGGCAATGTGCCGAACGACGGCCTCATCGACGGGCTCCCCCACGGCTGCTGTGTGGAGGTCCCCTGCCTCGTCGACAGGAACGGCGTGCAAGCCGTGCGCGTCGGAGCGCTGCCACCGCAACTCACCGCGCTCATGCGCACGAACGTGAACGTGCAGGAGTTGACCGTGGCGGCGGTGCTAGGACGGAGTCGCGAGCACGTCTACCACGCCGCCATGCTCGACCCGCACACCGCCGCGGAGCTCACGCTCGACGAGATCCACGCACTCGTCGACGAACTCCTCCTGGCACACGCCGACTGGATCCCCCCCGAACTGGTACCGCCGCGCGGGTCACGGTGATGGCGGCGTCTCCCTCCCGGCCCGTGGCCGGTGTCTTCGACCCCGACGATCACCCCCACCGCCGCTACGACCCGCTGCAAGGGAGCTGGGTGCTCGTCTCGCCGCACCGCACGAAGCGCCCGTGGCAGGGGCAGACGGAGGCGCTACCACCCGAGCGCAAGCCGCGCCACGACCCGACGTGCTACCTCTGCCCAGGCAACGAGCGGGCCGGCGGCGTGCGCAATCCCGAATACGACGACGTCTTCGTGTTCACGAACGACTTCGCCGCGCTCCTGAGCGACGCGCCCGACGCCCCCGCTGCCGACGACCCCCTCTTCCGGCTCAGGGGCACCCGCGGCACCTCGCGCGTGCTGTGCTTCTCGCCGCGGCACGACCTCACCCTCGCGGAGCTCCCCACGGAGCAGCTCCGCCGTGTGGTCGATCTCTGGGCAGAGCAGACGCTCGAGCTCGGCCGCAGCTACGATTGGGTGCAGGTCTTCGAGAACAAGGGCACGATCATGGGGGCGTCGAACCCGCATCCGCACGGCCAGATCTGGGCGCTCGACACGCTGCCCACGCTCGTGGAGCGTGAGGACGAACGTCAGCGCGCCTACCGCGCTGAGCACGGTCGCCCTCTGCTCCTCGACTACGCGCGCGCGGAGCGGGAGCGCGGCGAGCGCGTGGTCGTCCAGAACGAGCACTGGTTGGCGGTCGTGCCGTACTGGGCGACGTGGCCGTTCGAACTGCTCATCATGCCCGCCCGGCGCCAGATCGGCCGCCTCCCCGACCTCACGGCGGAGGAGCGCGACGCGCTCGCGGACCTCATGCGGCGCGCCTTCACGCGCCTCGACAACCTCTTCGAGACGGCGTTCGCCTATTCGTTCGGTTGGCACGGCGCCCCCTTCGGTACGGCCGGCGACGCCGGAGCACGAGCGGCCTGGCAGCTGCACGCCCACGTCTACCCGCCGCTCCTGCGCTCGGCGACCGTGCGGAAGTTCATGGTCGGCTTCGAGCTCCTCGCCGAAGCGCAGCGCGACCTCACGCCCGAGGGGGCCGCAGCTCGCCTGCGCGACCTCCCCGAGGTGCACTACCTGGAGCGGCGGTGAACGCGAGCGACACGCCGAAGGGGCGCGCCACGGCGGCGTTCGAAGAGACGTACGGCGGGGAACCGACCGCGCTCGTGCGCGCCCCCGGCCGCGTCAACATGATCGGCGAACACACGGATTACAACGACGGCTTCGTGCTCCCGATGGCGATCGAGCTCGACGCGTTCGTGGCGCTCACGCCGCGCGACGACGGCGTCGTCCGCATCCATGCGGTCGACCTCGACGAGGAGGGCGCCTTCGACGTCGCCTCCGTCCGCAGCCGCGACGCCCGCGGCGACGCGAGCGCTCGCCCCGGCGGCTGGCTCGAGTACGGTCGCGGGGTCGCCTGGGCGCTGCAGGCCGACGGGCTCACGCTCCGTGGCTTCGACGCCACCCTGGCGTCCGACGTCCCCGTCGGCGCCGGGCTCTCGTCGTCGGCGGCGGTCGAGCTCGCGCTCGCCGCGGCCTTCGGCGTCTCCTCGCGCCTCCCGTGGGACGCGACGGCGATGGCGCGACGCATGCAGCGCGCCGAGAACCTCTGGGTGGGCGTGCAGACGGGGATCATGGACCAGCTCGTGGTCGCGCGGGGCGTGGAGGGCCACGCGCTGCTCATCGACTGCCGCGACCTCCACACGCGCCCGGTCCCGCTGCCGAGCGGCGTCGCGGTCGTGATCCTCGACACCTCCACGCGCCGCTCGCTCGTCGGCAGCGCCTACGACGATCGCCGGCGCGCCTGCGAGGCGGCGGCCGCGCTCCTCGGCGTGACGGCGCTCCGCGACGTCGACGAAGCGCACCTCGAGCGTGGCCGCGCCGACCTCGACGACGTCACCTACCGACGCGCCCGACACGTGGTGCGCGAGAACGCGCGGACGCTCGCGGCGGCGGAGGCGATGGCCGCCGGCGACGCGCGCGCCCTAGGCGCCGCCATGGACGAGAGCCACGCGAGCCTGCGCGACGACTTCGAGGTCTCGTCGAGCGCGCTCGACGCGATCGTCGCGGCGGCGCGCGCGGCGCCGGGATGCCTCGGCGCGCGCATGACGGGGGCGGGATTCGGCGGTTGCGCGGTCGCGCTCATCGAGGAGCGCGATGTGGCGGAGGCGATCGGCCGGATCGAGCGGACCTACCGCGAGGAGACCGGGCACCACGCGCGCGTCTACGTGAGCCGAGCGGCGGCCGGCGCCGGCCCCGTGACGCTCCCCTGACCCGGCGGCCGTAGCCTCCTGGTGCCCGACCGACGTACCCTGGAGGCATCATGCGCACCCTCGTCACCCTGCTCACCGTGTTTCTCGTCGCGCTCATCGGGGCCACCGCGGCCCAACCCGAAGGCGTCCTCCGGCTCTACACGTCGCAGCCAGACGCCGACGCCGCCAGCACCAAGGCCGCCTTCGAGGCATTGCACCCGGGCGTGACGGTCGAGATCTTCCGCTCCGGCACGGAGCAGGTGATCGCCCGCTTCCTCCTCGAGGCCGAAGCGGGATCGCCCCAGGCCGACGTCCTGCTCGTCGCCGACGGACCGACCTTCGAACTCCTCAAGGCTCGCGACCTCCTCGAGACATACGTCTCTCCCGAAGCGTCCGCCATCGACGCCGTCTACCTCGACCCCGACGGTCAGTACGCCGGCACCAAGATCCTCGCCACGGTGATCGTCTACAACACCACCATGGTCCCCGATCCCGTCTCCTCGTGGGCCGAACTCGCCGAGCTCAAGGACGGCGCGGTCGCCATGCCGAGCCCGTCGTACTCAGGGGCCGCGGCGTACAACCTCGGGGTCTTCACCCGCGATGCGCGCCTCGGCTGGGCGTGGTTCGAGACGCTCGCCACGCGCGACGTATTCCTGACGCAAGGGAACGGCGCCGTGCTCCGCAGTGTCGCGGGGGGAGAGGTGCCGTACGGCGTGGTCGTCGACTTCCTGCCCATCCGGGCCGCGGCCGAGGGCTCACCCGTCGCCGTGATCTACCCCAGCGAGGGGGTGCCGCTCATCACCGAGCCCGTCGGCATCGTGAAGGGGAACGCCAACCCCGAGGCGGCGCGCGCGTTCGTCGACTTCCTCCTCTCCGCCGCCGGCCAGGAGGTCGCGTCTGGCATGGGCTACATGCCCCTGCGGAGTGACGTGGCGGCGCCCGAAGGATTCCCGGCGCTCGCGGAGCTCACGGTGCTGAGCGCCCCCGCTGCAGAGCTGGCGCGGACGCGCGACGACGACAAGGAGCGCTTCGCCACCCTCTTCGGCGAGTGATCGACCCGGGCGCCCCGTGTCGCTGAGCCGCGCGGCCCCCGGC
>JACCWH010000188.1 GCA_013697735.1 Trueperaceae bacterium
CCTCCCGGGGGACCGTCCGCATCCGCCACGCCGTCGACCAGCGGCCAACATCCTGCCCGGACGGATGCGCCCATGGCGTGTGTGATGCACTGCAGCTGCTCGTGTTCCATGTCGGCGCCTTCTCGTCGTCCGCGGACCAGCAGCCGCGCCCGACCCGGTAGGCTGACGAACGCGTCGTGCTCGAACCACCTCACGGAGAGTCCCGCCGCGTCGAGACGGTCGGCGGCGAACTCCATCGCCCTCCGTTCCGCCGCTGAGCCCGACGGTCGCTCCTCGCGCGACAACGCCGCAGTCAGCTCCAGCAGGGCGCCACCATCGAGTTCCCGCAGGGCGACCAGCTCTGGTGCATCGAGCGTTGCATCGAGCATGAGGGGCTGAGCGGCTTCGTCCCGGAGCGGGCTCATGGTTCGCGGGCCTCGCGCCGGAGCGCACCGATGGTGCCACCGGCCGCCAGCGCGCGCTGCGTGTCCCGATCCCGCTGCAAGGCAGCAGGTAGAGCGGCCAGTACCTCCGTCAACCGAGCGTGCGGCACGATCGTGACACCGTTCTCGTCGGCGATGACCGCGTCGCCCGGCCGCACGACCACGCCGCCGACCGTCACGCTCACCTGCGTCTCACCACCACCGACCGCGAGGGCGCCACGTGGCGTGGTCCCGGTGGCGAACACCGGGAAACCCAATCGAGGGTGGGCTGAGCGATCGCGGCATGGCGCGCCGAGCACGACGCCGGCGAGACCGCGGTTGCGGGCCGAGAGGCTGGTGTTCTCTCCCCAGAGCGCGGTAGGTGGACCGTGACCGCCCTCGATCACCAGCACGTCGCCCGACTCGGCACGATCGATGGCCTCGAATACGACACCCAAGTCCCCATCGAGTGGTCGCACCGTGAATGCACGGCCCACGCAGCGTGCACCGCTCCACATCGGAGCGATGGACGCGTCCATGCCGCGCGACCGATTCATCGCGTCCGAAGCCACGCAGCTGAGGCTCTCGTCCCCCTCGGCGAAGCGCCGCAGCTCGGCCCACGCATCGTCGTCGAGCCCGGAGTCGATGACGCGGCGCCCCTCAGACACCGGCCATCACCTGCGGGAAGCGCGCCAAGTAGTCGGCCCAGGCACGCCTCCCCTCAGCGAACCGCGCGAGGCGGAAGAACTCGTTGGGCGCGTGGATGTCCTCGTCTCCGACTGCGAATGAGAAGAAGACCGTGTCCATGCCGAGGTGGCGCTGGAAGGTATCGCAGATCGGAACGGATCCGCCCATCCCGATCACCCAGGGATCGACCCCATACACAGCACGGAGCGAAGCGACGGCGGTCAGCAGCCCGGGGTGGTCGTCGCGCAGACGGTAGGCGGCCGCTCCTGGCCGCTCGAAGCGTACCTCGAGCGTCACACCTGGAGGCACGTTGGCGTGCAGGTGCCGCACCACCTTTTCACGTACGTCGTCCGGGTCCTGATCGGCGACGAGGCGGCAGGTCACCTTCGCGTGAGCCTCACTCGGCAGCACGGTCTTGCTCCCCTCACCCGTGTATCCGCCCCACATGCCGTTCAGCTCGAGGGTCGGCCGGTTCCATTGTCTCTCGAGGGTGCTGAAGCCGGACTCGCCGAACGTGGCGGGTGCACCGACCTCCGCCAGGTACGTCGCATCATCGAAGGGAAGGGCGCGCGTCGCCTCGCGGAGCGGTTCCGGGATGGGGCTGACGTCGTCGTAGAACCCGGCCACCGCCACACGACCGTCTTGGCCATGCAAGCCGGCGACCAAGCGGGCCATCGCATGGAGCGGGTTGGCGACAGCGCCACCGTGTCGACCAGAGTGGAGGTCCTTGGTGGCGCCGCGGACGGTGAACTCGAGCGCGGTGAGGCCGCGAGTACTGATCATGGTGGTGGGGTGATCGGCGCGCCACATCGCGCCGTCGGCACTGACCACCACGTCGGCGCGGAGGCGCTCGGCCTCACGCTTCACGAAGGGGCCGAGCGAGGGGCTACCGATCTCCTCCTCCCCCTCGTACAGGAACACGAGGTTCACGGGCAGGCGGCCGAGCGTCCGCAGGTAGGCCGCGGCGACGGTGATCGGGATGAACATGGGTGACTTGTCGTCGGAGGCGCCGCGTGCGTATACGCGGCCATCGCGGATGGTCGGTTCGAACGGTGGTGAGGTCCAGCGTTCGAGCGGCTCAGGCGGCTGCACGTCGTAATGGCCATAGACGAGGATGGTCGCCGCCCCTGGCGCGCCGCGCCAGGCGGCGGTCACCACCGGGTGTCGCGCCGTGTCGTGCACCGTGACCTCCCCGAGACCGGCCTGCCGAAGGCGCGACGCGACGAATTCGGCGCCGCGGCGCACATCGGCGCTGTGGCGCGAGTCGGCCGAGACGCTGGGAATGCCGATGAACTCGAACAACGCGGCGAGATCATCGTCGAGGGCAGCATCGAGCGCCGTGAGCACCTCGGGCGGAGCGACGGAAGCCGTCACTTGCCACCGTCGACGGACAGCACCTGACCAGTGACCCAGCCGGCGAACGGCGACGCGAAGAAGACGACCGCGTTGGCGATGTCGTCGGGCGTGCCGAGACGCCGCAAGGCGATGCGTTCCAGCAGCGCCGCCTGCCCTGCCTCGCCGTACGACATCCACTGGCGTTCGGTCGTCGGGTTGGAGCGGACGAACCCCGGGGCGACGTTGTTGACGGTAATGCCGTACCGCCCGAGTTCGTGCGCCAGCTGCCGCGTCAACCCAATCTGGGCGGCCTTGGCGCTGGCGTAGGCCTGGATCCCGGTGAGGCTCACACCGAGCCCCGCTCCGCTCGAGATGCTGACGATGCGGCCGGACCCAATGCGCTTCATGCCCGGCACGACCGCTTGGGAGAAGGTGAAGGCAGCGTCGACGTTGATCGCGAACAGTGCGCGCCACGCCTCCGTGGTGATCTCCTCCATCGGCCGACCGACCTGCCCGCCCACGCCACCAGCATTGTTGACGAGCACGTCCACGGCTCCGGAGGCGCTTGCGCTCTCGGCCTCGGAGGCGAAGGCCATGACGGCCTCGCGATCGGTGATGTCGACGAGGCGCGTGTGCAGGGCACCGTCACGACCGGCCCCCAATCGTGTGGTCTCGGCGAGCGAATCCGCGATCACGTCACACGCCCACACGGTCGCGCCGCGCTCTACGAAGGCGAGCGCGATGGCGCGCCCGAACCCGTGTGCCGCACCGGTGACGATCACCGTGGACGCGTCGAAGCGCGCGATCATGAGCCCTCCTCGGCCGCACCATGTCGCCATAGCTCGTCGAGTTCGCGCAGGTTCTCGAGTGAACGCGTTCGCAACCCGTGCTCGACCTCGTGGATCATCTCGACGATGCGCGAAACCAGTGGCGTCTCTCGCCCCACATCTGCGGCGAGGCCCGGGATCGTGCCGAGCTGGGCATCGACCTCGGTGCGGCGCTTGCGGACGGCTAGATCGCGCCACACCCCCGAGTGGATCTTGGCGGAGCGTCGGTTGAAGGCGACCATGTCGTCGAGAGAGCGCATCGTGACCTCCTGGGGCACGCCTGGCATGAAGGCACTCGGGTCGAATCCGTCGAAAGGCTCAGGCGACACCTCCCGCGCTTCCGCCACGGCTAGCACCTCGCGCGCGATGGCAGTGAAGACGGGCCGATAGGCGGGCATGTCGTAGCAGGCCGCGATGCCTTCGTCGGTCAGGGCGGTCGCGAAGATCATCGAACCGACCGCGAGCTTGGCCCACAGGAAGCCCCAGATATTGTTCGAGCCTTTGGCGTCGGCGTCGAACTGCCTGAACATCGTCACGAGCGACCGCAGGCGCGCCGTGTCGATGCCATCGAGCTCGCCGAGCACCACCGCGCCGCGACCACCGTAGTGGATGACACCTGGCTCCAGGTAGTCGGCGCCGAAATTCACGAAGCAGCCGACCGTGCGCTGGCGACCGACGATCGTCGCGATCACCAACTCGTTCAGGCCGTTCTGCGCCGACACGACGTGCCCGTCTGTAGCGAGGAAGGGCAGCAGGTCTTGCGTGGCCGCCGCGGTCGCGTGCGCCTTGACACACAGGAGCACGGTCTCGAAGGTGCCAGGCACCTCGGTCGGCACGTATGCGGGCGCAGCGACGCGGAACGCGTCGATCGGTCCCTCGATGCGGAGCCCCGACGTGCGGATCGCCGCGACGTGATCGACGTCGGCGTCGACGAAGGTCACGTCGTGGCCGGCCCGCACGAGAGAGGCGCCGATCGTGCCGCCGATGGCGCCGGCTCCGACGACGGCGAGTCTCACGTGCCCACCCCCACCGGCGGCTCGTCTGCGATGATCGCGAGGCTCGAGACGTAGTACGGGACCGTTCCGGACGCCGGCGCGGCGGCGTCCTGGATTACCTCGCCGAGCAGGTCGCACACCACGCCGAGGCGCTGGCCGGCTTCGACGCGGCTGCCCACTCGCACGGTGGGGTACACATACGCTGTGGGCTGCACGCTCACAGGCCCCACGGCCCGTCGAGCATCGCCCGCGTCTCCTCCACCGCCACGGACCAGAGGCCGTGCATGGTCGCGTCGTCCTTCTGGTACTCGCCGCCATAATTGCCGTCGCCCACGTATTCGCGGACGCCTGCCGGATCGAGCACCCGTAACAGGTCGAGATCCAGGGCGCCCTTGCGGTGATCCGGGAGCGTCACGCCTTCGAGCCGCGTCCAGGGGAAGTTCTCGGACCACGATGCGTGCGATCCCGCCGGGTCGATGCGCTGCGTCTCGGCGGCGACACGCGGTGCCGACCACCAACTATGGAACTTGACGCGCATCTCGGGATGGTCCACCGAGTACTCCTGAGCGAGTGCACCGGCTGGGGCGTTTCCACCGTGACCGTTGACGATGAGCACTCGGCGGAACCCACTGCGGCGCAGCCCGTCGAGCAGCTCTCGCACCACACGGACGTACGTGTCCACTCGCAAGGTCATGCTCCCCGGGTACGCCTGGAAGTACGGCGCGAGGCCGTACGGAAGCGCTGGGAAGACCGGGACGCCGACGGGTTCGGCCGCGTCGACAGCGACGCGCTCGGAGAGGATGGCGTCGACCGCGAGGCTCAGGAAGGCGTGCTGCTCGACGGAGCCGAGTGGCAGGATGCAGCGGTCGTCGTTCTCGAGGTACTCCTCGACGTGCTGCCAGTGCATGTCACGGATCTTCATCGTACCTCCTGGGCGCGCGGTGGGCGCGAGCGGGTCTCGCGCAGACGAGCAATCATCGGGAGCAGAACTCGCTCGACGTGGATCGGATCGGGGACATGTCGGTACTCGAACGAACGAACGTGCGACGGCAGGCCGTCGAGCACCGTCTCGGAACCGGTGCCGTACACCACGACGTCCGCCCGCGCCAGCGCCTCCCGGGCATCGGGCGTGCCGTGCAAGGCGGCATGCACCGATTCGACGTGGCTCGCGAAGCGGGCAACGGCCCGCCGGAACGTAGGCAGGAACTCCGGGATGGCGCTGATGATGACCAATCGTGCCAGTGGGTCGATCTCGGCCAGCGCTACGCGCGTCCGTTCCGAGGGCAGGAGGTTCACCGTCGCCACCTCGACGCTCGGCGGCACGTTCGGACGCAACTCCGTGACGCGGTGCGCGAACGTCAGAACCAGATCCGCTGCCTCGATCTCGGCCCGTGCGGCGGCATCGCTTGCGAGTACATCGAAGGTGGTAGCGCTCAGGGTATCGGACGGACGAAGGTGCCGACGGAGGTCGGCTACGTAGGCGTGCGTCACGTGGGAGTAGACGCCAACGAAGACCATTCGCAGCGGAGTACCGTGGTGATTCTGCGCCACGAGGTGTTGGAAGCGCTCGAGGCTCGCGGCTCGGCTGACGCCTTCGCGCTCCGCGGTCACGAGCGCCCGACGGAGCAACTCGTCCACGCGTGACGTGCCGGACCGGGAAGCATCGTCGGCCGCGAGCGACTGCACGAACGTGCCCGTCCCCTGGACCGTCGCGATCAGCCCCTTGGCCTGGAGATTCCTGTAGACCTGCGAGACGGTCACCGGTGAGACACCAAGGTCCAGCGCGAGGTCGCGGACCGACGGCAGGCGACTGCCGGACGGGAAGTCGCCGTTGCTGACGCCGTACTCGATCTGGCCCTGTATCTGCGTGGTGACCGGGACCGGGAGGTCTCGGTCGATCTGGATGCGCATGTCCTCGCCTCGCCTCACGTTACATGATGGTGTAACACTCCGCCCCTGTTCACGGGCGCTCGCGAAGAAGCGGGACTGATCGCCCTCGGCTGGTGACGAAGCGATTCTACGTTGGAGACGCCTACGCTTCACCATCGAGCGGTTTCGGGCGACCTCGCAAGGGCGCATGCGTGACGCGCATTATTTTGCGGTGCTATCTTCAATGGTGACAGCAGCCACGAGTGGCCCGAATGCTCCGGTTCGTGTCTGAGCGTGTGCCGGGCAACTCGACGAGAGGAGCGGAGTTCCGGAACACGCCAGACGGCTCGAACCACCACTCACCGAAGGCCGCTATACTGGCCATCCGTTTCGCACCATCCGTTTCGCACGACTCCCGTCGGAGGAGGCATCCAGTGATGACGTCCCGAGTGTTCGCCGTATTCCTGTTCGTCGCCGTGTTGTCGACCGGCATCGTGTACGCGCAGAAGACCCTCACGATCGTCCGTCCTACCGATCCGGTCTCACTCGATCCGCAGCTCGAAACGACGGCGCCCGGATCCTGGGTGTTCAGCCAGATCCTCGAGCCGCTGATCACCGTCAACCAGGACATGGAGATCGAGGCGCGCCTGGCGACGTCATGGGAGTTCATCGACCCCACGCGGCTCCGCTTCACGCTCCGACAGGACGTCACGTTCCACGACGGGACCCCCTTCAACGCCGAAGCGGTTGCCTTCACCTGGAACCGCGCGTTCAACAACGATCCTCCAGGCCGCTGGAAGGCACTGGCCGGGCCCGTGTCGGGAGTCGAAGTCGTCGACGAGTACACGGTAGACATCGTCGCCTCGCAGCCGTACGGCCCGATGCTGCTGACCGTCACCATGCCCTACACCGGAGTCGTAAGCCCGACTGCCGTCGAAGCCATGGGCGACGACGCGTTCAGCCGGGCTCCCGTGGGCACGGGCCCCTTCAAGTTCGTCGAATGGCGCGCCAACGACCGTATCGTGATCGAAGCGAACGACGACTACTGGCGTGGTCGACCGGCGCTCGATCGAGTCGTGTTCCGCACGGTGCCCGAAGAGGGCGCGCGCATGCTGTCTCTACGTACCGGCGAGGCCGACATGGTGCTCATGCCAACGCCCTCCGATTTGCCTGCTTTGGAGGCCGATCCCGACTTCATCGTGGAGGGCGCCCCAGGTGTCGGCGTCTTCTACCTCGCGTTCAACCTCGACCGGCCCGTGGTGAACGACGTCCGCGTCCGCCAGGCAATTGCCCATGCTATCGACCGGGAGTTGATCGCCGAGGCCATCCTCGAGGGCGGCGGTGTACTCGCGACATCGGTCATCGGCGAGCCCGTCTTCGGCTACAAGGACATGGAGTTGCTCGAGCGCTACCCATACGATCCTGAGCGCGCGATCGAGCTGCTCGAGGAGGCCGGCTACACGCGTGGCACCGACGGGCTGATGCGCGACGCAGGCGGCGAAATCCTGCGCCTCGATGCGCTTCCCTCGAACGGGCGGTCGCTCAAGGACCGTGAGATCGCCGAAGTGCTGCAGGAGTTCCTGCGCCAGGTCGGCATAGAGGTCGAATTGCACGTCTTCGAGTGGGCTACGACGTTCAGCCTCATGCGTGGCGAGACCCTCGACTACGACCTCAACTCCTTCACGTGGTTCACCACGACGGCCGACGCGGATTACACGATGTACTCGAACTACGTGAGCACCGAGCTCCCGCCGGCCTCGTGGAACCGCTGGCGCTACGCCAATGCCGACGTCGACGAGTGGTTGAAGGCCGCACGTGCGAGCCTCGACATGGACGAGCGCGCGGAGCTCTATGGCAAGGTGCAGGACCAGCTCGCGATCGACCTGCCGGCGATCCCGCTCTACGGTTCCTATGAGGTGGCAGTGCTCTCTGCGGACGTCACCGGGTTCGTGGCCCATCCGATTCAGTACATCCTCGACCTCTTCCCGGTCGACAAGCCCTAGGCAGGACTCGCGTCGGGTGGGGGGAGCACACTCCCCCCACCCCCTGCGGCAGCGACCATGCTCAACTATCTGCTGCGTCGAATCTTGCTCACCATCCCGCTGGCGCTCGGGGTCGTATTCATCGTCACGATCAGCTTCGACCTGATCCCCGGCGACCCGGCCGCTTTGATCCTCGGCGAGTTCGCCACGCCCGCGGCCGTCGCGGAGCTCCGGACATCGCTCGGCCTCGATCGCCCACTGCTCGTTCGCTACGTCGCGTACGTCGGTGACATCCTCCAGGGCGACCTGGGCAGGTCGATCCGAGATCGCCGCGCCGTCACCGCCATACTCGGCGAAACGTTTCCGTACACCATCCAGCTGGCGCTGGCGGCCATCATCCTCGTGCTCGCCGTTGGAATCCCGCTCGGCGTGCTCGCCGCGTCGCGACCTGGCTCCTGGATCGACAACGTCATCCGCGTCGCGTCGCTCGCCGGTCTCTCGATGCCGGTCTTCTGGACGGGGCTGGTATTCATCGTGATCTTCTCGGTCAACCTCCGCTGGTTCCCGGTCTCCGGCACGGGGACGTGGCGCCACCTCGTCCTGCCAGCAGTGACACTTGCCCTGCCGTCGATCGCGGTCGTGGCACGGATGACGCGCGCGACGGTACTCGACGTGCTCCGCGAGGACTTCATCCGCACCGCGCGCGCCAAGGGTATTGGGGAGTCTTCGCTCCTCTACAAGCACACCCTGCGCAACGCCCTCATCCCCGTGGTGACGGTTCTGGGCCTGCAGCTAGGACAGATGCTCGGTGGCGCAGTGCTGACGGAGACGGTCTTCGCTTGGCCGGGCGTCGGTCGCTTGACGGTCTTCGCGATCTTCAACCGAGACTTCGTCCTCATGCAAGGTCTGGTCTTGGTGCTGGCAATGGTCTACGTGGTCGTGAACCTCTTGGTCGATCTCAGTTATGGTCTCATCGACCCGAGGGTGGCGTACTCGTGAGCCTCGCCACCGCGCCGCAGGCACGAGCTGCCGCATCACGCGGCAACGACGTCTGGCGACGCTTCCGCCGCAATACGTTGGGGATGATCGGCGGCGTGATCGTCATCGTCATGGTGTTCATGGCCGTGTTCGCGCCGTACCTGGCGCCGAACGACCCGGCCGACCAGGACCTCCGGGCGCGACGCACGGCGCCCAACGTCCAGTACCTCCTCGGCACCGACGAATTCGGTCGCGACATCCTGTCGCGCATCATTTATGGCGCGCGCGCCTCGCTCATCGTCGCGGTGGCGTCCGTGGCGATCGGGCTGACGCTCGGCAGTTTCCTCGGGGCGCTCGCCGGTTATCTCGGCGGACTGGTGGATGGCGTCGTGATGCGGACGATGGATCTGTTCCTCGCCTTCCCGTACCTCCTCTTGGCCATCATCATCGTGAGCGCCCTGGGGCCGGGCCTGCAGAACACGATCTTCGCGATCGCGGTGTGGACGATCCCGGCGTTCGCGCGAGTGGCACGCTCGGCGGTGCTCCAGCTCAAGGAGCGCGACTTCGTGACGGCTGCAAAGTCGCTCGGCGCCAAGGAGGCTCGCGTGCTGCGCGTGCACCTCCTCCCGAACTTCGGCTCCACGCTGCTCGTCTACGCCAGCCTGTATCTCGCGTACGCGATCCTCATGGAGTCGGCGCTGTCGTTCCTCGGCCTCGGGGTGCAGCCACCGACGGCGTCGTGGGCAGGCATGATCGCCAGTGGCCGCAATTACATCACCTCGGCGCCGCACATCGCCACGATCCCGGGCATCGCGATCGCGATCGCAGTCCTCGGCTTCAACCTACTCGGCGACGGGCTCCGCGATGCATACGACCCTCGTTCGGCGAAGGGCTGATTCGGGGCGTGCCCGCAGCGAGGGATGCGCTTTGGTGGCGCTCGAGACCACCCTCCCGAAGCACTGGTAATCCCCCGACGCCACGAACGAGCGGGCCACCCGAAGGCAGCCCGCTCGCACGTGAAGTACGGTTTCGCGCGCGTCGCTCAGGCCTGGATGCGCCTGGCAACGTCGACGAGCGCCTTGAAGGCGGCCGGTTCACGCACGGCGAGATCGGCGAGGATCTTGCGGTCGACCTCCACGTTGGCGTCACGGAGGCCG
>JACCWH010000192.1 GCA_013697735.1 Trueperaceae bacterium
ACGATCGCACCGCAGGCCGCCGGCAACGTCTGGTACCCGCACCCCTTCCTCGTCGCCACCACCCGAAACGAACCGTGGCTCACCTCGGCGCTCGGCGCCATCAGCCGCAGTGTCGACGAGCTCCGCGCCGCGGGACTGCCCAGCGAACGGATCGTGATCGCGGGCTTCAGTCAAGGCGCGTGCCTCGCGAGCGAGTGGGTGGCGCGGGCGGGGGGTAGCTGGGGGGCGATGATCGCGCTCTCGGGTGGGCTCATCGGCGACGACGTCGACCCGGCGCGCTATCCCGAGCGCTTGACGGGAACGACCGCCTTCTTCGGCTGCTCCGACGTCGACGCGCACATTCCCGAAGCGCGCGTGCACTCCTCTGCGCGGCAATTCGAAGCGCAAGGCGCCGACGTCGAGACGCGCATCTATCCCGGTATGGCGCACACGGTCAACGGCGACGAATTCGCCTGGATCGTCGAACGACTCCGCGCGCTCGCGGGACAGGCGTAAACTTCCGGCATGAACGATGGCGAAGGCGCCGACCCAAGGAGGCCGGTCGCCGATGACCTTCGGCGAGTCGTCGCACGCCTCGACGCGCTCGTCGCCTCGACCGGCGACGCCGAGCCGTGGCTGGCCCCCACCGACCGCGGCGGCTGGTCGGCGGTCGCATGCCTCGAGCACCTCTCGACCACCGCCGAGGCGGCGTCGCGGCGGCTGGTGGCGGCGTCGGGCCGCGAAGGCCGGCTCGTGCGAAGCGCACGGCCCCGGTCGTGGGTACGGCTCTTCGTTCGCATGCAGGAGCCGCCCGCCCGGTTCCGAACGCGTACGGGAGCGGCGTTCCGACCCGACGATCGCGTCGAGCTCGACGGCGCGCTCGAGCGCTTCCGCCGCACCCACTTCGCGCTTGCCGACGACGTCGATGCGATCGAAGCGCGCAACCTCCACCGCGTCTGCATCGAATCGCCGTTCGGGCCCCTCCACTACACGGCGCTCGAGTGGGGGCTCGTGCTCGCCGCGCATGCGCGCCGCCACCTGTGGCAGGCGGAGGGGGCGCTGGAGGAAGCACGGTCGCGCTCGAGCTGAACCCTTCGGCAGGCAAACGGCCATCTGGTCGCTCGGACCGAGCAGCAGCCTGAGCCGCCTACGCGGAGACGAGGTCGGCAACGTCGTGGTGCAACGCCACGAGGCCCCTGTCGAACGTCGCCAAGCGACCACCACGATCTCGCGCGAGCATCGCGAGGTACGCATCGATGACCTGCCGATGGCCGACCACGCCCCGAAGATCGACGGATCGATACGAGATCTCATCGGGCCAGAACTCGTGGCGGGGGTGCTGCCCAAGGTCCCTCAGGACGGAGGCCGCGGAGGCGGCCGCTGCGCCGTGCCGCAGGAGAAGCCGCACCAGGCTCCCCTCGGACGACGGACACGTGGCGAACGAGAACGTGCCGCCCGCGAGATACGTCTCGGCGGCATCGTGATGGACGTGATCGCGTACGAGCGACGCGATCAGGACGTTGGCGTCGAGCAGCACAGTCACGGCCCGTCGTCCTCGAGCGAACGCACGTCGTCGGTCGTGATGGCTCGCCCGAGCGACATCACGGGTAGGCCCGTACGCTGACTCTGGACCGTCGCTTCGGCGGCACCCGATCCTTCGAGACCCCGCCGGATGAGATCGGCTACCGTCTCGCTCAACGTCCGGGACGTGTCGTGAGCGATCCGCTTCGCCTGCTCGTGTAGATCCTCGGGGAGGTCGATCGTCGTACGCATTCCGCATCGTAGCATCACGATGCATTGATGCGAGCCCGCGTGAAAGATCTTTGGATCCGCATCGCTCAGCAGCGCTGGCACGCAGTGCAGGTCGAAGGCGCGAAGACCGATTCCACGCGCCAACGGCGCATCGAATCGTCGTTGGTCATGCTGGCTCGACCCACCCTCTCGATCGATCGATCTCGAGCTCGATCACCTCGTGCAGGTCGATCGCATCGCGCAGGCGCGTGGGGTGCCGCCGTCACCCCACGCTCACCCGTTGGGGTGGTGCGCGCTCACCCGGGCCGCTCCTACCCTCCTCGACATGAGGAAGTCCCCGCGACCCGCGCGAGTCCGGACGATCCGGCCGGACACGACCTCCGATGCCGCCTCACGGCTCGAGTACCCCGACGCCGATTGGGAAGGAACGCTCCATGATCACCCTCGAGCTCGACCACGTCACCAAGCGCTACGGCCGCACGCTCGCCGTCGACGACCTCTCGTTCACGGTCGAACCGGGCCGCGTGACCGGCTTCCTCGGCCCGAACGGCTCCGGTAAGTCCACGACCATGAAGATGCTCACGGGCCTCGCGACGCCGACCTCCGGCCGGGCCACGATCGGCGGACGGCACTACCGCGACCTCGACGCTCCCTCGCGGCGGGTCGGCGTCATCCTCGAGGCGAACGCCTTCCACCCGCAGCGGAGCGGTCTCGACCACCTCCGCGCGCTCGCCGATGCGCTCGCCGTGCCGCGGCGCCGAGTCGACGAGACGCTCGAGCTGGTCGGGCTCACGAAGGCCGCCCAGCGGCGGGTCGGCGGCTACTCGCTCGGCATGCGCGGGCGCCTCGGTCTCGCGGCAGCGATCCTGCCCGAGCCGGACGTCCTCATCCTCGACGAGCCCGCCAACGGCCTCGACCCCGAAGGCAGCCGCTGGCTCCGCGACCTGCTCAGGTCGCGCGCCGACGAGGGCCACACCGTCTTCATCTCGAGCCACCTCCTCGCCGAGATGGAGCACCTCGTCGACGAGGTCGTCGTGCTCGACCGGGGCCGCCTCGTCACCACGGGGACGATCGCCGAACTCCGCCAGGTCGACACGATCGTGCGAACCCCGACGCCCGAGGCGCTCGTCCCGATCCTCGAGCGAGCCGGCGGCGTCGTGGAGGTCCACGGCGACGGCTCGCTCCGGGTCCGCGGACTCGCCACGGCCGAGATCGGCGAGCGAGCGCTCGCGTCGCAGATCGTGCTGCACGAACTCGCCACCCACACCGGCTCGCTCGAGGATCTCTTCATCGGGTGGACGGGCACGACCCCCACTTCGACGGCCGCTGACGACCGTCGATCGGAACCGACGAAGGAAGAAGAGGTATTCGCATGACACTGATACGACTCCTCCGCGCCGAATTCCACTCGCTCACCACGACGCGGCTCCCCCTCTGGTTTTTCGGCGCCACCGTGCTCCTGGCGCTCGCGGTCGCCGCAGTCGTGCTCCTCGGCGCCGGCACCGACGACGCTGGCGGCATGTTCGGCACGCTCGCCGCGCAACGCTCGCTCCTCTCGTTCGGCGAGAACGCGATGATGGTCGCCGGCTTCCTCGGCGCCATCGTCGTCGCGAGCGAGTACGCGCACGGGACCGTCATTCCGAGGTACCTCGTCACCCCGAAACGGCACTACGCGATGCTCGCGCACCTGCTTGCCCTCTTCCTCGCTGGTGGATTGCTCGGTTTCGTCGGCGGCACGTTGACGATCGCGGCGGGAGCCGTCACACTCCCCGTCGTCGGCCTCGACCGCCTGGTCGACGCGGGTACGGCCCTACGAATGGTGGCGACGGCGACGCTCGCCGGAGCGATCGGCGCCGCCTTCGGTGGGGGCGTCGGCGCCATCGTGCGCACCACCGGCGGCGCCGTCGCCGCCATCGTCGCCTTCCTGCTCCTCGGGCCGCCGATCGTCGCGCAACTCAGCGCCGCCGCCGCCCCATGGGTACCCGGCGCGCTCATCGCCGCGATCGCCGGTTCCGTGAGCGCGACCTCGACCCCCACGGCCGTCGCAGCGCTCCTCCTGTGGGTGAGCGTGCCCGTCGTGGTCGGGACCGTGCTCGTCGCACGTCGCGACGTCGCCTGACGCAACTTCGACAGCGCCCCCGGCGGCCACGCGTAGCGGCTGCGACCCCTCGTAGACCCGACCCTTCACGAGAGAGGAACACCACCATGATCACCACGGAGTTCGACCACGTCACCAAGCGCTCCGACCGCACGCTGCCCGTCGACGGCCTCGAGTCCACGACACCGAGCCTGAGCGTGGACGCGGCGACGCCGCCGACCGGCCATCTCGGCTCCCTCCGCGCCGACTTCGAAGCACAAGCCGGCAGGTCCCTCTCGCTTCCGATCGCGGGAGCGCTCGTGTGGGCGATCGTCGCCGTCGCAGCCTTGCTGGTGCCCGACCGCATCGCGACGATGGTCCTGGTCGTCGGGTCCGGCGCCATCTTTCCGCTCGGCCTCCTCATCGCCCGCGCGCTGGGCGAGCGGCTGATGAACAACGACAGCCCGCTCGCCGCGCTCATGGGTATGAGCGTGTTGATGGTGAACCTCCTCTGGGCCGTCCATCTCACACTCTTCTCCATCGACGTCCAACTCGTGCCGCTCACCCTGGCGATCGGCCTCGGCCTCCACTGGATCGTGTTCTCCTGGGTCATCGGGCATCCTCTTGGCGTCATCCACACCGTGGCACGGACCGTGCTGGTCACCGCAGCGTGGTGGCTCCTGCCCGACAACCGCATCGAGGCGATCGCGTTCGGCGTCGTCATTACGTACGTCTATGCGATCCTTGCGCTCGCGACGCGCCGACGAGGCTCGAGCACGGTTGCTGACCTCATGGAGGCCGCTCCGCGACGGGGATGACCCGCTCGAGCACGTACACCGCCGTCCAGCCGCGGCCGCTCCTCGATACGAGGAAGGTCACGGCTCGGGGGCGAACGACCCATTCGCGCCCGCGATGCGTCCTCGTTTGCGTGGAACACCTCGATCGTCGGCCGGTCGAGCTCGTCGAAAGAAGGAGTCCGTCGACGTCTTGACGATCGCGATGCGGCTCGGCTCGCGTACGACCTCACCGCACGAACACGGTCTCGTGTTTCGCACAGGATCGTCGTGTTCCGGGTGATCGTGAGGCGTGTCAGCCGCTTCCGCGCAGCATCACCGCCACGAACGCCTCGAAGCCTCCCAGTTCCTTGCGGACGATCGCCCGCAGAGTGTCGAGATCCAGATCCCGGTAGCGATGAACGGCGATGTCTCGGAAACCCACCATGCGCTGAAGGGCGTCGCCGAGCTCACGCTCCAGCAGGCCGGCGTCGACGAGTTTGGCGAATGCATCGCGGCTACTCTGAGGCGCCCCAAGTCACCACCACGTCATCGACCATGAACACGTCCCCGCAGTCGGATGTCGTGGAGGATGGCTGAGCGCTCCTCGTTCGAGCGGACGTAGTCGCGCAACGTGAAGTCGAGGAAGCTCTCGACCTCGACGCCCCCCGCATTGAGCAGCACCTCGCCCTGCTGTACGATCTCATGCCGCATCACCGTGCTCGCAGCCCGCAAGTCGATCAGATGCACGTCTGCGCTGGTCTCCCGCTCGAGGTCCAGCCGAACCGCCAGCAGCAGCGAGGGCGCGATCACTTCGGAAGCGAGGATCGC
>JACCWH010000220.1 GCA_013697735.1 Trueperaceae bacterium
GGAGTTCGCGATCGTCGCCGACCTCGGCATGGACGTGGTACGCATCTTCCTCCTCTGGGACGACTGGCAGCCCGCGCCGGACGTCGTGTCGCCCGCCTGCATGGAGCACCTCGGCGACGTCTGCGACGCGGCGCTCCGGCACGGGCTCCGCCTCGACGTCACCTTCTTCACCGGCCACATGAGCGGCCCCAACTGGGCGCCGCGCTGGCTCCTGAGCGATGGCCCGGCGCCCCTGCACCCCGCGGTGCGCCAGGTGGTGAGCGAGGGCCGCGTGGTCGCGGGCTCCTATCGGAACCCGTACCACGACCCGGTCGCGCTCGACGCGCAGCGGCTCCTCCTCACGACGGTGGTGCGGGCCTTCGCCGGGCACGAGGCGATCTGGATGTGGAACCTCGGCAACGAGCCCGACCTCTTCGCCTGGCCGCGGACGCCCGAGGCGGGCCGCGCCTGGGTCGCCGAGATGACGGCCCTCGTGCGCGGCATCGACGCGCACCACCCCGTCACGTGCGGCCTGCACGTCGCGAGCCTCCTCGAAGACAACCATCTCCGCGTCCACGACGTCTTCGCCGAGACCGACACCGCCGCGATGCACGCCTACCCGATGTACCTCCCGTGGGCGCGCCACGACCTCGATCCCGATCTCGTGCCCTTCACCTGCGCGCTCGTGAGCGCCCTCTGCGGGAAGCCGACGCTCATGGAGGAGTGGGGCGGGTGCACCGCCCCGCCCGGCGCGGCGTCCCAGGTCTGGGAGTGGACGTCGTACGGTGCGCATCGGCGGCAATTCATGGCGTCCGAGGACGACCTCGCGCGCTACGTCTCGGAGGTGCTGCCGAAGCTCGTCGAGGTCGGCGCCACGGGCGCGATGCTCTGGTGCTTCGCCGACTACCACGTGGACCTCTGGGACCGACCGCCGTGCGACGAGGCGCGCCACGAGCGACACTTCGGCCTGGTGCGCCCGGACGGCTCGCTCAAGCCACACGCCGAGGCGATCCGGGCCTTCGCTCGGGGCGGTCCACGTCGCCTCGCCTCGCCGCGCCATCGCGTCGAGCTCGACGTGACCCCCGATGCGTACTACGACGACCCCGCCGCTCATGCCCGGCGCCTCTACGCCGCCTACCTGGAGCGCCATGGCCTCTGAGTCCTCCCCCGCGCGACGGGCGCTCATGGCGCTCGCCGGCCTCGCACTGCTCGCCGTGTCCCACGCTCAAGTCGACGGCACCCTCCGTGTCGACACCGACGCGGTCGTCGGCGACGTCGGGCCCTACGTCCTCGGGGCCAACTACGGCCCCTACGGCGCCGTCCCGTTCGACCTCTACGATCTCGCCGAGGCGGCCGGAATCACGTTCCTGCGCTTCCCCGGCGGCCACTGGGGCGACCTCAACGACATCCAGCGCTACCAGATCGACATGCTGGTGGCGTTCGCCGACTTCATCGGGGCCGAGCCGAGCGTCCACGTCCGGCTGCTGAACGGGACGCCCGCGGCGGCGGCCGAGCTCGTGCGCTACGCGAACGTCGAGCGCGGCCACGGCATCCGGCACTGGTACGTCGGCAACGAACCTTCGCTCTACGCGGACTACGACGTCGACGACCTCAACCGCGAGTGGCGGCCGATCGCCGAGGCGATGCTCGCGGTCGACCCCACCATCGTGCTCGTCGGGCCGGAGCCGCACCAGTGGACGGGTCTCGCCGGCCGAGACCTGCTCGACGCCCACGGCCGCGAGTGGGTGCGCGGCTTCCTCGAGGCCAACGGCGACCTCATCGACGTGGTCGCCGTCCACCGCTATCCCTTCCCGCGGAGCGCCGCCGACCCCCGCACCACGATCGACGACCTCCGCCGAGACACGCTCGACTGGACCGGTCTCGTCTCCCGCCTCCGGGCCCTCTCCGAAGAGGTCACCGGCCGCCACGACCTCCGCTACGCAGTGACCGAGGTCAATTCCCACTGGAGCGCCTCCATCGGCGGCGAGGCGACGAACGACGCGTTCTTCAACGCCATCTGGTGGGCCGACGTGCTCGGCAAGCTCATCGTCGACGGCGCGTACATGGTGAACTTCTTCGATCTGCACTCGTCCGACGCGCGCGGCGGCTGGGGCCTCTTCAGCAACTCGGGCGTCCGGCCGACGTACTGGGTCTACCGCCTCTACGGCTCCTTCGGCCGCGAGCTGTTGGCGAGCGCCTCCGACGTCGAGTACGTGTCGATCTACGCCGCCCGCCGCGACGACGGCGCCCTCACGCTCGTCGTCACCAACCTCCTCGACGAGCCCCGGCGCATGGCGCTCGAGCGGGGCTCCGGCGGCGAGCCCCTCGATGGACGACTCGTCGAGGCGCGCCTGCTCGACCCCACACACGAGGCCGCCGCCATCGCCGATCCGCGCGACGGCGGTGTCGTCGTGCTGCCCGCGCGCTCCGCCATGCTACTCGTCCTCGGCGAGCGCGAGGGAGCACGATGACGCGGCGGGCGTTCCCGAACGACTTCGTCTGGGGCGTCGCCACCTCGGCCTACCAGATCGAGGGGGCGACGCTCGTCGACGGACGCGGCCCATCGATCTGGGACACCTTCTGCGCGCTGCCGGGCGCCGTGCTCGGGGGGGAGGACGGGAGCGTCGCCTGCGAGCACTACACCCGATGGCCCGCCGACCTCGACCTCATCGCCGGGCTCGGAATGGGCGCCTACCGCTTCTCCGTCTCCTGGCCGCGCGTCGTTCCGGAGGGCCGCGGGCGTGTCAACCCGGGGGGCCTCGATTTTTACGAGCGGCTCGTCGACGGGATGCTGGAGCGGGGCATCGCGCCCTACTGCACGCTCTACCACTGGGACCTGCCGCAGGCCCTGGAGGACGAGGGGGGCTGGACATCGCGCGACACGGCGCACGCCTTCGCGGCCTACGCCGGGCACGTCGCCGAGCGCCTCGGCGACCGGATACGCGGCTGGTTCACCCTCAACGAGCCGTGGTGCTCCGCCTACCTCGGCTACGGCGTCGGAGTGCATGCGCCAGGCATCCGCGACACGCGCTCCTCGCTCCAGGCCGCGCACCACCTGCTGCTCGGGCACGGCCTCGCCATGGGCGCGCTGCGCGCCGCCGCTCCGGCGGCGCAGCACGGCGTCGTGCTCAACCTCTTCCCCATCGAAGCCGAGCGCGACGTCCCGGAGGATCATGCGGCGGCCCGGCGGCACGACGCCTTCGTGAACCGCTGGTACCTCGACCCGGTCCTGCGCGGACGCTACCCCGCCGACGCGTGGAAGGCATACGGCGATCTCGTGCCGACGGTCGCTCCCGACGACGCACGCACCATCGCGGCGGCGATCGACGTGCTCGGCGTGAACTACTACCACCCCATCGTGGTGCGGCACGCCCCCGACCGGCCCTTCCCCCTCACGGACGAGGCGCGCCCGGCGGCGTCCCGGACGGCCATGGGGTGGGAGGTCCGGC
>JACCWH010000228.1 GCA_013697735.1 Trueperaceae bacterium
ACATCTACGTCTTCACCGGCAACGATCCGGGAGAACGGTGACCATGGCACTCTCCCGAACCTCACGAATCCTGGTCGCGATCCTGCTCCTCGCAGCAGCCGCCTTCTTCTGGGTCAACTTCTTCGCGCAGGGTCCCGCCCTCGTCGACGAGCCGTCGGGCACCGGCACGGTCGCCGCCACCTTGCCGACCGTCTCCCCACCCAGCGGCGTCGCACTCGACGCTGCTGAGGGCGACGGAGCCGAGGAGGCTGACGTTGACGGCGACGCGTCGATGTCGCTCGCTGCCGACGCCGCGACCGCGCCCGTCGTCTCCCTCGAAGCGCCGCTCACACTGAGCCGCAACGTCGTCGTTGCCGACCTCCCCTTCCTGATCACCGAGCCACCCGCACTCGTGGTGGACGAGGCGGTCGACGCCACCGCCGACGACGCGAGTCGCAACCTCGCCGCCGCACGGGCGACGGTCAATCCGTTCTCCCCCGTGGTGATGCGAGTCGCCGAGGCTCCACCGCGCGAGGTGCCGACCGCGCAAACGGTCATCACCGAAGTCGCCGTACCCGCCGAACCTGGTGTCATCCCTGGCCCCCGCATCACGGCGCCGGCTCCCACCGTACGCGCACCCGCCGAGGCGGCCGTCCGCGACATCCCGCGCGCGCTCCCCTCCGGCACGATCCTCAGTGCCACACCCGAGCTACTGCGCCAGCCGCGCGCACCGCTCGAGCGCGTCGACGTCTCCAACGTGGCGACTATCCGCGTACCACAACCCGAAGCGACGGCGCCGGAGGCCGCGGTCACACCGCGCGTCACCACGGCCGTGATGTCGACGCTACCCGACGTCCTCGGACCCCACACGCCCGACGCTGCGGAGACGATCGCCGCCGTAGCTGGTGCGCGACCGCCGCTCGCGGCCGGCACGAACATGCTGTCGCGGTACCTCCGCGACAACGGCTACTCCTTCACGGGCAGCGCGCTCGGTCCCGTCAGCGTCGGCGTCTTCCGATCCCAGGGCGGCCCGACCCCGGTGGTCGTCGCGATCGGCCAGACCCTCCCCGACACCGAAATCGTCCTGACCGCACTGCGCGGTCAGCAGGCTGAGCTCACCCTCGGCGACACCTCGCAGATTCTCGTGCTGGACCTCAGGCGGTGACCATGAAGCGATTTACGACCCTCCTCACCTTGGTGGCGGTACTCGCCCTCGCCTCGGCGATGGCGCAACCCGCTGCCCTCCCCGAAGGCGAACGGTTCGACGATCCCGTCGCCTTCTCGACGGGCAGCAACGGCGAGTCGCTCCGCGCGATGCTCACCGCGCTCGCACGCTCCATCGGCCTCACGCCGGTGGTCGACGGTGTGCCCGACCGAACCATCGTGTACGACATCGGCGACCCGAAGCCATTCCGCCAGGTGTGGGACCTCGTGCTCCGACTGAACGACCTCGTCTTCGTCCTCCAGGAGAACGACGTCGTGGTGATCGGAACCTCGGAGTCGCTCGCACGGCTCAGGTCCTCGTCGGCGAGCGACACCGGGGAGCGGACGTTCCAACGTTTCTACCGCGTGAACAACGACATCGACGAGGTCGCCACCATCTTGCGACGTGCCGTGCCGGGCGTCTCGGTCGAGACGCTCCCGGGTACGAACGCGCTCGTCGTGGTGGGAACCGACGATCAGCAGGAGTCCGTCGCCACGACACTCGCCGAGTTCGACCAACCGGCCGACATCGTGCAGCTCGAGCAGCGGACGTACTTCCTGTCGAACGCTCAGGCAGCGAACCTCGCCGCCACGCTCCAGTCGACCACCATTCTCGGCACCGAAGCCGGCAACGTCCTCGACACGTTCACCGTGGTCCCCGAACCGCGCACCAACAGCATCATCGTGACAGGCACCGCCACCGCTCAGCGCCGCATCTCGGACCTCGTGGCGCAACTCGATGAGCCGCAGCGGCAGGTGAACATCCAGGTCCGCATCCAGGAGATCACGAAGCGCACCGCGTTCGACCTCGGCATCGACTGGTCGGGCGGCTTCGGCTCGTTCACAGCGCAGATCCTCT
>JACCWH010000016.1 GCA_013697735.1 Trueperaceae bacterium
GTCTCAAGGACTCGATCACCGTCGCCGACGACTTCGAGGCGCCGTTGAATGAGGAGTATTGGACCGGCGAGTGAAACGTTAGGGCTCCTCCTCGATACCCACGCCAGGCCCTGGTGGGTCACGGACGATTCACGCCTCAGCGAGACCGCCCACACGGCATTCACCTCGTCCCCGGTCGTGGTGGCGGAGCGTCCGGCCGAACTCGGCCCCTGCTCCACCAGTCGGTCCGGGCGTCGATGCCTTGCGCCACCGTCCCGCCTCGCCGCCATCTGCGTGCAGGGCGCCACCCGCGATGCGGTGATCGCCGCGCGGCCCCGCAAGGTGCACGTGCGGCCGTAGCGTCTACGTCACGGTCCTCCGTTTCGATCCGGCGCGGCGTCGCTCGTCCTGCAGCAGCGCTTGGAGGTCGCGCCAGCCGTACCCGATCGCGAGGAGCTCCCGTCCCCCGACCACGAGCTTCTTCTCCCTCACCGCCGTGCCGCCCAGGGACTCGTAGAACAAGCGACCCGGGTTGTCGGCGAACACCCACACGAGCATCGACGACAGTCCGCGCTCCAGGAAGCGCTCTACGCAGGCGATCATGAGGGCGCGACCGTGCCCCTGGCCCTGACCCGACTCGAGGAGGTAGATGTCGAGGACCTCCGCGGCGAATTCACCGTCTCGGGTACGCTCCGGCCCGCCGGAGATGTAGCCGAAGATCGTCCCATCGCCGTCGAGGGCCACGAGTATCAGATCGTCGCCGGGGTCGCCGAGCTTGGCACGAACCGCCGCCGCCCTGGTTTCATACGAGAGGTTGTCGAGGACCTCGTCAGGCAGGAGTCCTCGGTAGGTCGACCGCATGCTGTCGATCAGGACCGCGGCGATGGCCGACGCGTCGTCGAGCGTTGCATCACGGAGCGTCATCGTGCCTCCAGCGTGTAGGCCAATCATCGGTGCCGCCGGCAGGGCGAGCCGCTCGCGGCCTAGAAGGTGCGCTCACTGCACCGCCGTCAGTCGCCCCGGGATCAGCGGCAGCTCGCCCCCCACCAGCGCAGGATCTCCCCGAGTGACACGCACCAGGAGCGCCGATTCCTGCGAGCTGCCGGGCAGGTCGAGTCGCACCGACTGCAGGTCGCTCGCCACCACACCCTCGCCGAGCACCGTCCGTGCGTCCTCCGCGTAGAGCGTCATGCGCAGGCCCGACGCCTCGAGTTGGAGCGACGTGGCGGCGAAGTCGCTGACGACGTTGAACGCGAACCACGCTTCCGGTTCACGCAGGATGAACTCGACCGGCTCGTTCGGGTGGAGGATCAAGTAGATGATCCGGCCGATGTCGACGAGGGGATGCTGCTGGGCCGAGCTACCGAGCCACAGGCGATACTCGCCCGCGGCCGGGCCGCTCACCCTGACCACGTGGAAACCGCCCGGGATGGCGAGCGTCGCCTGCACCGAGCAGTCGGCGCTCGATGCGCTCGTGCCGAGGAGGCTACCTGCGTTGCTGTAGAGCTGGAGCGTCAGAGCCGAGTCGGCACTCTCCACGCGTGCCATGGACGTCATGCTGAGCACGGCGGTGGAGAACGCGCCCCGGCTGAACACACGGTAGTAGTCGACGTCGCCCGCGCTGTGAAGCGTGGCGCTCACGTAGCCGCCGTCGCCGAGGCTACTGGCGGTGGCGAAGGTGTCGTTCGCCTCGAACCGGTCGACCGGGGCGAACGCGGTCCGAACGCCGACCTGCATCTGGTACGGCAGCGCATTGCCGGGGCTGGCGGCCGCGTACACGAACGCGCCTGCCGGGACGCGGTACGTGGCGCCGAGCGTGCCGGTGCCGGGCACGTACGCGACCTGCTCGATCAGGCCGCACGTCTGGCTGGTCTCGCGTCCGAACGGCGGGAGTGACATCCGCCCGAGCCGGTGCGGGTACGTGAGCCCGAGGTCCACGAAGCGAGCGGAGCCCGACGGGATCTGGAAGAAGTCAGCGTCGTTGCCGGCATGGATGGTGAGGTCGGCGTGGGAGCCGGTGTCGACGGTTCGCGCAGTTGCGCCCGCGTCGTTCGGCTCGAGCCGGTCGGGCGGCAGCCGGTATGCCGACGCCCGCCGCACCGCCTCGAAGGCGTTCAGGGAGTGACCGACCTTCGGGTCGGGCGAGTCCTTCCACGCCGTGTCGATCAGGATGTCGAACGTTGCTACGACGGAGAGGGTGGGGTCGAGCGAGCGCATCATCGCGACCACCCCGGCGACGTACGGTGCCGCGGCGCTCGTGCCGCCGAAGGTGGCGCCCACACCCGGGACTTGGGCGGGGTTCGTGCCGTACCAGGCAGGGATCGTCGTGGGCGCGAAGATGTTCACCACGCTGCCGTGGTTCGAGTAGTCGCGGGCGCCGTTGGCGCGGACGTGAGCGCCGTTCGCCGCCGTGGTCCCGAGGGCGCCGACGCAGATGGTCATCGGGAGGGCGCACGGGAGGCGGTTGACGTCGGTCGAGTCCTCGCCGTCGTTGCCGGCCGCAGCGATCATCACGATGCCGGCCTGCAGCGCGCGGCCGAAGGCGAGGTAGTAGCCGGACGCGTCCTTTTCGATCCGGCAGAAGAATCCGCACTCGCCACCGAAGCTCATGTTGATGACCTCGGCACCCAACGCCCGAGCCCGGTCGACGGCCGCCTTCACCTGACCCGTACTGAGGTCGATGTTCAGCAGGATCGCATCCGCGACCTGACCACCCGTGCCGGCACGGAAGGCCCCATTGTCGAGCACACCCGCGGCGACGCTCGCCGAACCGTGGCCGTGCCACGGACAGGCCGATCCGCCGCTGCAGCGCGCGGCATTGACACCGGTGATCACCGGGTCCTCGCGCACGAAATCGAATTGGAGCGGTATCGCCGGGAAGTCGCTGGCGCCGTTCGTGTCGGTGAAGGCGCCGCCGTTCGCCATCACCGCGAAGCCGCCGTCGATGATCGCCACCCGTACCCGCCGCAGCGGACCGGCGACGGTGTGGCCAGCCATGAACTGCCAGGCGGCGACCACGCCCGAGCGCTCGATCGGATCGTCGAAACCGTCGAGCGTGAACGCGTCGACCGCACCGCCCTCGGTCGTGCCCAACAGGAGCGACTGATCCGGGTGGTGGAGGCCGTTCGTGGCGACCTTCAGACCACGCGAGCGCTCGTCGAGCACGAGCGCCATCAGCCGCGCCGCGAGCTCGCTCGAGAACC
>JACCWH010000021.1 GCA_013697735.1 Trueperaceae bacterium
CGGTGTCCTCGGTGAAGAACAACCTCTCCTCGTACCTCGACCTGGTGCGCGCGGGTGAAGCCGTCCTCATCACGGACCGAGGCCGGCCGATCGCTCGCCTCGTACCGCTCGACGCCGCTGCGAGCGAAAGCATCGAAGCTCGCCGCATCGAACTCGAGCGGCGGGGTGTCCTCAATCGGGCCGAGGCGCCGCACGATCCAGAAATCCTTCGCCATCTCCCGCCAATCCCGTCGGTCGACGGCGACCTCCTCGTTGCCCTCCTGCACGATCGAGAGGAGGACCGGTGAGGTTCTGGGACAGCTCGGCCATCGTGCCACTCCTCGCCCGGCAGTCGAGCACCTCCGCGGTGGAGGCATTGCTCGGTGATGACCCACAGGTCGTCGTCTGGTGGGCGACATCGGTGGAGTGCGTCTCGGCACTTGCGCGCCTCGAACGCGAGGGGACGGCGACCACACAAGCGACGAGCAGGGCCGCTGAGCGTCTCCGCCGCCTCGTGCGCACCTTCGACGAGGTGCAACCTACGGAGCGGGTGCGCACCACGGCGGAGCGGCTCCTCAGGACCCATCCGCTACGAGCCGCCGACAGCCTGCAGTTGGCCGCGGCCATCGAGGCCGCCTCAGGACGCCCCTCCGAACTGCCGCTTGTCTGCCTCGACACGCGGTTGGCCGACGCAGCTCGCCGCGAAGGCTTCGACGTCGTCGCTCCTACGCCGTCTTGATCGCGATGACCGTGCATCTATCGCTATAGCAACAACGCTCCGGCCACGTACGGCGAGGATGACGGCCAGCGGTCTGTGCGCCGCGGCCGCCGCGACGTCCACCCTCAGGTAGAGGCCGGTGTCGACGGGCAATTGTGACCTGGGGTCGCCGCACCATGCTGAGCGCGCGTTCTTTCCGTAAGGCCATGCGGTCGACGCGGCGGAGCCGTCGTCCACGTGAATCAACCGCATCGGCCGTGACCAGCTCACCCCCGCTGCGTGGGAGCGGGGACGTCGAATGTGCGAGAACCCTTCTCGCGCCCCTGCAGCCAGCTTCCCGACCTCGTGGGCGCTCAGTGCTCCTTCGAGGTGTCGAGGATCCGGATCCGGTTTCCCGACGCATCATCGAAGGCGGCATAGCGGCCGGGCGGGATGTCATGTGGCATGACGGTGAACGCGAGACGATCCCTGCGCGCGGCGTAGAAGTCGTCGACGCTGTCGACCTCGAAGATCGGCCCCGGCTTTCCCACCTCGGCTGGGTCCTCTTCGAGCATCATGTGGACGTCGACTCCCGGCAGCGTGAGACCGGCGACCGTGTCGCCCTCGCGCCACGCCTCCTCGAAGCCGAGTTCGTCTCGGTAGAGCGCAAGGCTCGCCTTCAGGTCCTGCACCGGTGTGTACACGAAGATCAGCTTCATCGACCGCACCTCCTGGTTGATCGGGCTACCATAACACGTTTATGTGATCTGACAACCATGTTACGCTGCCAACGTGCGCGATTGGATTCCCGTCCCAGGCAGCGCCAAGGCGCGACTCGTGGAGTCGGGGCTGAGGCACTTCGGCGAGCGAGGCTACGAAGCCGCGAGCGTGATCGAGATCGCGCGCGACGCGAACGTCACGACCGGATCCCTCTACCACCACTTCGAGAGCAAACGTGCCTTCTTCGTCGTGATCCGCACCGAGGTGCAGCGGCGCGTTCGCGATCGAATGGAGGGCGCTTGGGCCGCCGTGGCGGCAGGCGCTGCCGGTGCGGGGGGTCGTGAGGAAGTCGCCGCGGCGCTCCTCGTGGGCTTCGACGCCGCCGTCCACTTCCACTCCGCGCGGCTCCTGAGTGAGCCGATCGAACCGGAGGACGACGTGCTCGCCGCCGTCCTCGAGCCGATGCTGGGCCCGGCGCCCCGTCATGCAGGAGGTGTCGTGATGGGCGCGTGGCGCGCGGCGCTCGCGGCGGTCGCGGCAGGAACGCCCGCGCCGGAGGCGCGAGCGGGACTCGAATGGCTCCTGACGGCGCCATAGCTCCGGCCCGACGCCCGCCGCCCCAACCGCTCCCCCCTTCACCTGCAGCGCGCACCCCGCCATCAGGATCCCGCGTGGATGCGGCATGATCCTCCCCGCTGAAGCGATCGGCGCCGAGGTCGTGCTCTTCACCGCAGCTTGAATCCGTGGGTGAGCCACGAGTGAACGAGGTCCGCCGCCGTGGCGTCGGTGACGATGCCGACATGCGTAGCTCCGTCGACCACGACGATCTCGGCGGTGGGATGGTGCGGCCGGACGGCCACTTCGAACGCCTCGGGCAGCAAGGTCTCGTCTTCCCGGCCCACCACGAGCAGCAAGGGCTGGGACATCGAGGTGATGTCGGTCCGATAGTCCCGTGGCGCGAACGAGGTCTGCATCCGGTACGAGTAGGTGCTCGTGGTGTGGTGGTCGAGTCGGTCGCTCGGGACGTCGAAGGCGATGACCGTGGCACCGTCGAACGTATGGACGCCGAGCGCGTTCAGGATGCTCAACACGGCGAACCTGCCGACGTGGGGCACCGCCCATCCACCGCCCTGCGGCCGCGCGGTGGGCGCGGAATGGTGCAGGAACGGCGCCAGGAGCAGGTAGGCGTCGACGCTCGACCCCCGTGCACCGCCCGCGAAGCGTATGACCAGTCCGCCGCCGAGCGAGTGCCCTCCCAGTACGACGCGGGTCGCCGGGAGAGCGACTCTCAGGTGCGCCAGCAGATCTGCCAGGTCGTCCTCGAGCTGGCCGACGTGATCGACGTCGCCGCGCCGTGCCGGGCGCTCACCGTGGCCGCGGAGGTCGGGCACCGCGACAGTTGCTGCACCCGTCGACGCGAGCCGCGATGCCAGGAGGTGAAGGGACCTGCCGTCGGTGGTCGAGCCGTGGACCAGCAGCAGGAGCAAGTCCGCGTGCTTCCCGTACAGGCGGTACTGCAGGGTGGATCCATCCCGAGTCGTGTAGGTCCGGGGTTGCGGAATCGCGTCGGGTGCGGCCGCCCGCAGGACTTCGACCGTGCCTGAGCCGCTGCCTCGCGGCGGCACCGCCATCCAGCCCCCGAACGCGACGCCGAGCATCGCGAGAACCGCGGCGTGCACGATAAACGCGCGACGAAGTGCGCGCGCGACCCGCGTCTTCTTGCCCCCTGTACCGGTACCCGTCGCATCGATCCTCATCATCGAGACCTCCTCATCCGGCGCACGCTACCTGCGACCCGGGTGAGCGGCCATCACCCCGTCGGGCGATGTGGTCCAGCCACGTTCCTCACTACGATGCCGCTCGTGAAGGAGGTCTTGCATGTTCGACGCCGATCTCGGCCTGCACTTTGCCCCGCTCAGACCGATGCCCTCGACGAAGCCGGCGCTCGGGCCGCTGGAGCTCGGCGACGACGTCGATGTCAGCGCGCGAACGGGGAGGCTCCGCACGTCCCGACGATCGGCTACCCTTCGCGAGGGGCGTGACGGAACGCGCTCGCGCTGAGCCCGTGGCGGTCTTTGAAGACCACGGCGAAGCGCTGGCTGGAGCCGAAACCACAGGCGAACGCCACGTCGGTCACGCTCATGGTGGGTCGATGGCGCAGCAGCTGGCGAGCGAGCTTCAGTCGACACTCCCGCAGGTACTGCCACGGACTCATGTTCGTGATCGCACGACAGTGCCGTGCGAACTGCGTTCGCCCGAGCCCGCAGGCCGTCGCCATCGTGTCGAGCGTCCACGGCTCCTGTGCGCGCGCTTCGAGTCCCCGCAGGAACGCCTCCACCGCGGATCGCGTCGCCGTGAGCGCGTCCTCCAGGGGCGGGTGCGCGCGCTCCAACGTCGCGACGAGCTGCACGCACACCTGATTCGCCGCCACCGCCAAGTGGGCCGCACGGGCGGGTCCGGCGGCAACGGTAGCTAGATCGGTCAACGCCGTGATGGCGTGACCGAGACTCGGGTCTGCCCGGAAGAAGGGTCGGTCGCTGCGCTGCACCACGCTCCGCAGCGTGTGTCGCAGCGACGGTCCGAGGAGCGACCAGGCTGGCCAGCGCCAGCGCTGGTGGGGACGGCGCACGCCCACGTCGAGGATCAACCAGTGGACCCGACACGCCTCGAGGTGCGGATCCCCCAAGCGGTGCCGCTGCCACGGCCTCGTCAGCGACACGTCGCCCGCGCGCAGTGTCGTCGTGCAAATGCCACGCCCCGTCTCGACCGAGCACGTGACCGCACCGTGGGACACGTAGGTCAGCTCGATCCCCTCGTTGAAGTGCCATGGGAGGCCCCAATCCTGGTCGTGGGGCGCGTTCCAGCGACCGACGCTCACCACACCCGCGAGTTCGGAAGGCGCCAGTTGCCCGCCCGGGTACGGTGGTCGCGCCAGGGCCTGGAGCTCGACCCTTCCGTCCGCGACGGCCTCGCGCAAGGGCTTGCAGGTATCGGCCCGAACGACTTGGTCGGCGTCACGATAGGTCGCGCGTTTCATGTCGCCATGGTACGAATCCGCCACTCACCGGGAGCGAACGACATCGAGCGCTCGCGACGCTAGGCTCGACCTGCACCGACAGGAGGACCATGGCTCACTTCCGCATCGCCGTCAACATGGAGTTCGTCCGCAGCGCCGACCTCGACTTCCGCAATGGCGTCGAGGTGGCCGCCAAGATCGGGTACACCCACGTAGAACCGATGGTCCACACGGGGTGGGGCCTCCTCTCGGAGGTCGGCTACTTCCACTCGTTCTCGATGGAGGAGGACCCGAAGCTCATGCGCGAGATCTGCGAATCGCATGGCCTGAGGGTCTCGAGCTTGTCGGGCCACAGCCCGTTGATGAAGCCCGAGGCCGCCGTGGACCGCTTGACGCGCGCGATCGTGCTCGCCCATTTCGTCGAGACCGACATCGTCAACACCGACGAGATGCTGAGGCCGGCGTGGATGGACGACGCGTTCGCCCACCAGACCATGCGCTACACCCTCACGCGCATGGAGCAGGTCGCCGCGCGCCACGGCGTCTTCATCTGCATCGAGCCGCACGGAGAGTTCACGAAGACCGCCGCAGGCTTGCTGCGCATCGTCGAGTTGGTGCCGTCGCACTGGATCGCCATCAATTGGGACACAGGCAACAGCTACTTGGCGGGCGCCGAAGATCCCTACGACGCCCTCACGGAGGTTCGCGACCACGTCCGCCACGTGCACGCGAAGGACATTGCCTTCGAGCACGCCGATCGCGAGCGCGGCAAGGTGACCGGGACGCCGGTCGGCTGCGCCTGCGGCGACGGCGTCGTCGACTGGGACCGCGTCATCGAGATCCTCGACCCCTTGGATCGCACCATCACGCTATCGGTCGAGTGCGGCACCATCGATCAGGCCGAACGGAGCCTCACCTTCCTGCGGCGCGCGCTCCGGGGGCGGCTCGTCGAGGACTGACAGTGATGATGGGCGTGATGGTCCTTGGGGTGGGCCTGACCCACGAACTGACCGACGTTCCGACGGTCCGCTAGGAGATTCGTCGGCTCCTACGGTTCCAAGCGGTACGGGTGCCGCACTTCGGGAGCATCCGCCGGGAACCCTTCGTCCCGCGTCACTAGGAGGTAGCCACGGACTCGCGCCGTCGCCCACACGATCGCGTCCGGGAGTCGTACGCGGCGCGTTCGGCGCAGCCAGCCGGCCTCGCGCGCCACGACGTCGTCGACCGGCACCACCACGCACGTAGCGAGGAGTGACTCGACGACATTCTCGCGCTTCTCCGTCGTCGCCCCGGCCCACAACTCGGCGGCCGAAACGGCGCTCACCTCGACGACGCGGTAACGCTCGAGTTCACGCGCGGCTTCGTCGCGCCCTTGCAAGTAGTCGATCAAGACGTTCGTGTCGACGACCGCATTCACCGATCGTCCCACTCGCCACGAAGGCGTCGCTGCACGGCAAGCCCGTCCTCATCGCGGTCCCAGCCGCCGAAGGCAGCCTGTCGGCCAGCCACCGCCTGTCGCTCGAGAAACACGCCGACCGCTTCGCGAACGAGAGCAGCGCGCGATTCGCGCCGTTGCATGGCCAGGCGATCGAGCGCCTCGACGTGGCGTTCGGGAAGGTCGACGATCGTGCGCATGATGTAACGATATCACATCGCGTCATCACGTAGGCTGCGGGGCGAGGCGCAGGCGCTCAGCCTCGTCGCCGGCGTCGGCATCGCCGCAATAGTTCCTCGCGAGCGTTCCGCTCAGCGTCCGCCGCCGGCCACCCGCCCCGAGTCCGGCGACGCCATGAGCCCGCTCGCGTCGACCGCCTCGAACTCGCTCCCCTGGAGTTGCCGCAGGTCGCGCAGCGCGTCGTCGTCCCAACGATCGTCCGGCGCCCCGGAGAGGAACCACGCCGAGCCGTTGTCCGCGAGGATCATGCCGTAGGTCTGCAGCGCACGGGCGATCACCAGCGCCTCGTCCGAAAATCCGCTCACGTCGGCGTCCGCACGCAGCCGAAAGCGCTGGCCCATGGGTGGCAACGCGGGGTCGGTGTCCGACGACGCGAAGTGCCGCGCCGGCCATACGTAGGCTCGCCGGGTGCGCGGCGCGGTGAAGCGCAACGCGTGGCCGATCTCGCCCGCCGCGACCTCGTCGTAGCGCACCAGCCCCGGTAGGATCGGCAGTCCAGCCGCGTCCGCCGAGGTCCACCCGGCGGGCCTCAGTTCGTACCCACGCAAGTCGAACACCGCGCCCGACCCCGCCGTCCAGGAGCCGTCTCCCTGACGCTCGGCGTCGAAGAGCTCGTACAGGGTGCAGGTGCCGGTCTGCAGGACCACCACGTGGCGGTCGCCGTCCGGCACCGACTGCCCGGGCGCGGGCGCGCCCTCGACGAACGCGTCGGCCGGGATCGGGTACGGGCCCAAATCGCTCTCGTCGGCGTAGTAGAAGTGCACTGGAACGGTCGCCTGGTCGGGCCCGACGACGTCGAACGGGATGCCGATCGCGCGGCCGTCCCACAGACCGGCGCCGAAGTCCGGGTGCACTGTCGCGTTCGCACCGATCGCCGCCACGAAGGCGTCCGACGCCGGGTGGCGCGGCAGCGCGTCGACGCGGACGTTCCACACGTGGTCGGCCGGGAAGACCGGGCAGCCCGCGATCACGGGGCCGTCGGCCACCGGCGCCTCCGCCCCGGCGCACACTACCAGCGCCATGAGCGCCGTCAGGGGGAAGGGAAAGCGCGCCATTGCCGGGCGATGGTAGCAGTGTGGTCGGTCTACGCAGCGGACCGCCGCAAGCTGAAGTTCCTCGTCGGCGGCGCCCATACGCTAGGCTGCGGCTCACCGAACGTCCGGGGAGGGCTCATGGCCGAGAAGACGAGGACCACGAAGGAGACCGACGGCATCGCCGCCAACGCCGACGGGAAAGTCGTCTACTTCTTCCAGGCCCCCGGATGAACGAGGCTATCGAGCGCTACCACGACGGGTTGGCGCCCGAGGACCGAGCGACCTGCGGACGGCTCGCCGGTGCGATCGAGCGCGGCCTGCCGAGCGCCGACGGCAAGGTGTGGCACGGGCATCCGGTCTGGTTTCTCGAGGGCAACCCGATCGTGGGGTACGCCAAACGGAAGGACGCGGTGCGGCTGCTGTTCTGGAGTGGGCGCTCCTTCGACGAGCCCGAGCTGCATCCCGAGGGCACCTTCCAAGCGGCCGGGGTTCGATTCACGGCCGTGGACCAGGTCGACGACGAGGCGCTCGCGCGCTGGCTTCGCAAGGCCGCCGATATCCAGTGGGACTACAAGAACATCGTCAAGCGGAAGGGGCGGTTGGAGCGGCTCAAGTGAGCCGGGGGGGCGGGGCGTACCGCCCGACGTCGATCCCGGCGAGGATGAGCGTCTCGGCGAGCACGGTCAGCTAGAGCGTGTGGTGAGGCGCCGCCGGGTCGTGACCCGCCAGGTCGATGACCAGATCGATCGTCATCTCGAGCTCCCGCAGCCGATCGCGAGGCGGCGGCAGCGCCCCCGTCGCGCCGGTCGCCGCGAAGCCCAGTCGCTCGTAGAGCCGCCGCGCCGGCTCGTTATGCGCCCCGACGTCGAGCACTAGGCGCCGCAACCCGCGGCCGCGCGCCCAGGCGATCACTTCGCCCACGAGCGCCGCGCCGACCCCGCGGCCGCGCGCCTCGGGCGCCACCCACATCGAGATCAGGTAGCCCGCATCGGCGTCGCCATCGTGCGGGGCGCCGCGCACCATGCCGAGGTCGGTGTCGCCCTCGCGCCAGACGAAGGTCGGCAGGCGCTCGACCTGGGTCTCCCAGTCCTCCGGGCCCTTCCGCTCGGCGACCTCGAAGGTCGAGCCGAAGGCGTCGGGTGCATCGGCGAGCGCGCGAAGGCGGATCGCGCGGAGGCGCGGCCCCTCGCCCTTGCGGAGGCGCTCGATCACTCGGCGGTCCGTCCGGACCCGTGGCAGGGAACCGGGCGACGACGAAGGCGCCCTCTCGTGATGGTCGTGAGGTCCATGGTGTCGGGAGCATAGCGCGCGGCCCTCGACGCTACGAGGTCGCCGGCCTTCGAGCCGACGGGCGGCGATTTCTTCGCTCCCTCGGCCGGCGCGAGCGTGAGCCGGGCCACGACCTCATCGTCCGATCGCAAGCCCGTCTCGTCGAAGCCAATCGCCGCGTACAGGGGCTTCGCGAGGTGGCGAAGCCGACGACCGGCATCTCCCCTGCGCCCGCTGTCGTAGGTGTACCGGTAGACGCCATGGCCGACGATGCTCGGTCCCCACATCCTCGGAGGCTCCTGGGTGATTTTCTCGAGGAGCGCCATCAGCTCCGTGCAGTCCGCAGCCTGCTGCGCGTCGGCCCGCGAGGCGATGTAGTCCGCGACGCTCGCGTCCGTGGGTCGGGTCTTGTTCTCGACCATCGAGTCCCTCCGTGTGCACCCTGCCTTCGACCAGCGTCTTCTGGTGGGTGAGCCTTCCGCCTACAACCCCGTCCACGATGTCCACGTGAAAAAGCCACTCCCGCGACGGCGAACCATGCGGCTTCGACCTTCCGCAGTTGGTTATGGAGTTCTGCTTCGGCTGACGCCGCTACAGAGCCACGCTTTCCGCAAGATACCCGAAGGCGTCGACCGCCGCGCTGGCGACGATGATCCGCGACCAATCCGCGCGAACCTCACTTGCTCGATCGGATGCTGGTAGCACCTCCGGGTGCGAGCGGCAGGCGAAGGTGGGTGCGTCGTGAAGATGCGGTGAGTTGACTCACTGGACCGAAAGGGCGTCTGGCACGCAATGTGACGGCTTCGTCTCTCGCCGGCGAGCGTGTAGCTACGATTGGCCGACGTGACGCCGCCTGGAGCAGAGCGCAACCCACGCGCGCTCGATGCGCGCGAAGGGGACCGGGACGGGATTGACGGTGCCCCGCGACTTCGTCCAGGGAGCAGATCGGTGCTCGGCCGGCGCGCCACCGCGTCGTCCGAAGCCACGAGGAGGATCCATGTTCTATCACGATCGTTCACTTCAGTTCGAGGTCCGCGTCGAGCGGCCGGATCCACGGTTCGCGCGCGCGCTGCAGCAGGCGATTGGCGGCGTAGAAGGCGAGATCCGGGTGGCGCTCCAGTATCTATTCCAGGCGTGGGGCGGCCGCGGCGACACGCGGTACCGCAACCTCCTGCTCGAGACGGGCGCGGAGGAGCTCGGTCACATCGAGATGCTCGCGACCGCCGTGGCTCTCAATCTCGAGAAGGCCCCGTTGTCCCTGCAGGAGGACATGGCTGCCGATCCCGTCGCCGGCAGCGTGATGAACGGAATGGACCTGCGGCACATCCTGTCGACCGGACTCGCGGCACTGCCGTCGGATGCGAACGGCGTCCCTTTCGACGCTTCGCACGTGTACGCGACCGGCAACATCGCCGCCGACATGCTGGCGAACGTGACGGCCGAGTCCTCCGGGCGCACGCTCGCCGTCCGCCTCTTCCACATGACGGACGACCCGGGCATGCGCGAGATGCTCTCATTCCTCATCGCACGCGACACGATGCACCAGAACCAGTGGCTGGCGGTGCTCGAGGAGCTCGGCCAGGTGCACCCGATCCCGAACAGCTTCCCACAGGATCAGGAGAATCAGGAGTTCAACTACGCCTTCCTGTCGTTCCTGCGCGACGACACGCTGGCGCCACCCGAGGGGCGCTGGAGCAGCGGCCAGTCCATCGACGGTCGCGGTGAGTTCACGACGAGGCCGATGGAGCCCCAGGGGCAGGAACCGGATCTCGGCAAGGCGCGCGAGGGTTCGGGTGCACAACTCGAACAGATGGAGGAGTAGGCGCAGGCGCACGCCCCTCCCTACGGCCCCGCATTAGAAACAATCCGAATGCCAGCGCGCCATGTGCTCGGCGTGAGAACGGAGGTAAGACGCGGGGCCGTAGTGCGCGTCGTAGAAGTCGGTGTCCATGTGCTGCGCCTGGACGTAGCAGGGGAGCACCATCGTCGTAGTCGTGCCGGGGAACTTGCCGTGCTTCTCGTAACACCTACTGCGCGACGCTCGTGAGGCAGTCGACGAAGGCCTCGTCGTACGGCGCAACGCTCACCTTCACCTCGGCACTCCGCCGCCAGGCGCCTGGCGTTGCGGGGTCGTACTTCCGCACGAAGTCCGAACCCTCCCGGGCTCGAAGGGGCGGAGCGCACCCTACGCGCGCTCGCCGACCTCGGCATCGACCAAACCACCCCGACCCTCGAGCGCGAGCGCGTCGAGAAGTTCGTTACGCCCTTCGGCGCGCTCATGCAGGCGATCGAGCGGGCGGTCGAGCGGACCGGCCTCTCCCGCACGACGCGCTGACCCGCGGCCGGCTCAGGCGTCGGCGATACGCCCCTCGGGCACCCCCTCGTTCGCGAGGAAGAGCCACGTCTCGAGCACGGTGTCGGGGTTCAGCGAGATGCTGTCGATCCCGCGATCGAGGAGCCAGCGCGCGAAGGTCGGGCTGTCGGACGGCCCCTGGCCGCAGATCCCGACGTACTTGCCGGCCGCCTTCGCCGCGCCGATGGCGCGGTCGATGAGCGCCAGCACGGCCGGGTCCTCTTCGTCGAAGAGGTTCGCGACGAGCGACGAGTCGCGATCGATCGCGAGCGTCAGTTGCGTGAGGTCGTTCGAGCCGATCGAGAAGCCGTCGACGTGCTCGAGGAATGCTTCGGCGAGCACGGCGTTCGACGGCACCTCGCACATCATGACGACGCGGAGGTCGTTCGAGCCGCGCTCGAGTCCGGCCTCCGCCATGATCGCGAGGACGTCGCGCAGCTCGCCCACGGTGCGCACGAAGGGCACCATCACCTCGACGTTCGTGAGCCCCATGGCCTCGCGCACGTGGAGGATCGCCTCGCACTCGAGCTCGAAACAGGCGCGGAACGCCTCGGACGTGTAGCGCGAGGCGCCGCGCCAGCCGATCATCGGGTTCTCCTCCTTCGGCTCGTACCGCTCGCCGCCGAGGAGGTGGGCGTACTCGTTCGTCTTGAAGTCCGAGAGGCGGACGATGACCGGCTCCGGGGCGAACGCCGCCGCGATGGTGGCGACGCCCTCGGCCAACTTCCGCACGAAGAAGGTGCGAGGGTCCGCGTAGCCGGCCATACGGGACTCGATCTCCTCGCGCACCTCGCGCTCCTGCTCGTCGAACTCGAGCAGCGCTCGCGGGTGGACGCCGATCGCGTTGTTCACGACGAACTCGATCCGCGCCAGCCCCACGCCCGCGTGCGGCAGGCGCGAGAAGGAGAACGCCCGCTCGGGCGAGGCGACGTTCATCATGATCTTCACGTCCAGCTTGGGCATGTGGTCGAGTTCGATCCGCCGCACTTCATGAGGCACCTCGCCCTCGTAGACGTAGCCGTCGTCCCCCTCCGCACACGACACCGTCACCGTCGCCCCCTCGCCGATGCGCTCCGTCGCGTCGCCGCACCCGACCACGGCGGGTACGCCGAGTTCGCGAGCGACGATCGCCGCGTGGCAGGTCCGCCCGCCCCGGTTCGTGACGATCGCTGCCGCGCGCGCCATGATCGGCTCCCAATCGGGATCGGTCATGTCCGTCACGAGCACGTCGCCGTCCTGCACCTCCCCCATCTGCGAGGTGTCGGTGATTACGCGCGCGCGGCCACTGCCGACGCGTGCCCCGATCGCCCGACCCGTGGCCAGCACCGTGCCCCGCTCGGGCAGGCTGAAGCGCTCGAGCACGCGCGTCGAGCGGCTCACGACCGTCTCGGGTCGGGCCTGCAGGATGTAGATCCGGCCGTCGGCGCCGTCTTTCGCCCACTCAATGTCCATCGGCATCCCGTAGTGATCCTCGATCGCCACCGCCTGCCGACCGAGCTCGGCGAGTTCGTCGTCGTCGAGGCAGAATTTGCGCCGCTCCCCCTCCCGCACGTCCTCGACGCGAACCGTCTCGTCCGCGGTGTCGGAGTAGACCATGCGAAGGCGCTTGGAGCCGAGGCGTCGAGAGAGGACGGGCTCCTTCCCCGCGCGCAAGGCGGGCTTGTAGAGGAAGACCTCGTCCGGCTCCACCGCCCCCTGCACGAGCAGCTCGCCGAGGCCGTAGGAGGCGGTCACCAGCACCACGTCGCGGAAGCCGGACTCGGTGTCGAGGGTGAAGACGACGCCACTCGCGCCGAGGTCGCTCCGCGCCATGCGCTGCACGCCGACGGAGAGCGCGACCTCGTCGTGATCGAACCCGTGGTGCTCGCGGTACGCGATGGCGCGGTCGGTGAAGAGCGACGCGAACACCGCGTGCATCGCCTCGAGGACGCCTTCACCGCTCGTCACGTTGAGGATCGTGTCCTGCTGTCCGGCGAACGACGCCTCGGGGAGATCCTCGGCCGTCGCCGAGGAACGCACCGCGACCGAGAAGGCACCATCCGACGTCGCCTCGAGCGCCGCGTAGGCGGTCGTGACCGCCTCGCTGAAGGCGTCGGGGAAGGGTGTGCGCCGCACCAGCTCGCGGATCTCGCGCCCGGCACGTGCCAGGGCGGCGACGTCGGAGGTGTCTAGGTCGCGTAGCCTGCGTGCGATCGTGGCGTCGAGGCCGTCGTGGGCGAGCACCTCGCGGAAGGCGTCCGCGGTCGTGGCGAAACCTCCCGGCACGTGCACGCCGGCACGTCGCAGCTCGGAGATCATCTCCCCGATCGAGGCGTTCTTGCCACCGACCTCGGCGATGTCGCCGAGCCGGATCTCGTCGAAGTCGCGAACGTAGCGCATGGCGTTCCTCCCGTCGGGCGTCTGCATGGTGCCGCCATCACCCAAGAATGTACGCTCGGTGGGCCGCGTCGCGACGGCGATGTGCCGCAGCGGCGTGGGACGAGGGGGGATCGTGCATCGGGTGTTCTTCGTCTCCGATCATACCGGCGTCACCGTCGAGATCCTCGGGCGGTCGTTGCTCGCGCGCTTCGGCTCACTCGAGGCCGAGCTCTCGACGCGGCCGTTCGTCGATACCGTCGCAAAAGCACGCGACCTCGTGGCGGAATTCGCAGGCTCCTCGGAACGGCCGATCGTCTTCACGAGCATCACGTCCGCTGAGGTGCTCGACGAGCTCCGCACCGCACCGGCGCTCGTCCTCGACGTCGTCGAGCCGTTCCTCGGCCGCCTCGCCGAGCGTCTCGGCGTCGCCCCCGAGGCCGAGGTCGGCGCCTTCCACGCCATCCGAGACGTGTCGCGCTACCAGGCGCGCATCGCGGCCGTCGAGTTCGCCCTGACGACCGACGACGGGCTGCGGGCCCAGCAGTACGCTCAGGCGGAGATCATCCTCGTCGGCGTCTCGCGCTCGGGCAAGACCCCGACGTCGCTCTACCTCGCCATGGCCTACGGCACCTACGTCGCGAACTACCCCCTCACCTCGGACGACGGCTCGCTCGAGGACCTGCCCGAGGTGGTCCGCCCGTTCCGGGAGCGCGTCTTCGGCCTCACCATCGAGCCCGGGCGCCTGCACCAGATCCGCCGCGAGCGGCGACCCGAGGGTCACTACGCCAGCCTCGAGCGGTGCCGCCACGAAGTCGCCGCCGCCGAGGCGCTCTTCCGACGCCACGCCATCCCCTTCGTCGACACGACCGTGCGCTCCATCGAGGAGATCGCCGCGCGCATCTTGCACCGCGACGGCGGCGACCGCGCCCCCTTACGCTCGCGCATGCTCTGACGCCCGGCGACGCCCGTGCTCAGGCGCCCGACGGGACCTGGGCGCCGCGCGGTCGATGCGAGGCGGACTCCTCGCGACCGACGCGGCGGACAACGCGGCGTAGCCGGCGGCCGTGATGAGCGCGAACGCGAACCATTGGACGGCGTACCCCAGATGCACCCCGGCGTCGATCGTCGGCGGCGGCGGCGAACCATGCGGCTTCGACCTTCCGCCGTTGGATCAGGAGTTCTGCTTCCGCTGACGCCGCTCAAGAGCGACGCGTTCCGCCAGATACACCTTCATCAGGCTCTGGTAGGGAACGTCCTGCTCGTGCGCGAGCCGCTTCAACTCCGTAAGCAACGGAAGGGGAAGCCGCATCGAGATGGGCGTCGTCGACGGCCGCAACTCCGGCAACACGATCCTCCGCGCCTTCGACCAGTCGAAGTACTCGCTCGTGTCTTGCTCGGACCAGAACGCCCGCTCCTCCGCCTCGGTCTCGAACCTAGGCATCGTCTTCAGCTTCGGCTTCGGCATATCGCTTGCGCTCCCTCCGACTCATGTCGCGCGCCGAGTTCGGGCGAATCCGATCGCCGCGAACGGTGAACACGACCAGCAACCGTCGACCTTCGTACGTTCGACCGAGCGCCGCCCAGCGCTCCTCGACCTGCGCGTCCTGCTCGTCCCACACAACGAGCAGTGGCTCAGCGAGGAACACTTGCTCGCACTCGCTCTGCGACACTGCGTGGCGCTCACGCAGCTTCGGAGCGTTCCCTTCGTCCCAGTCGAAGCCTGTGCATCGAACGAGTCGCTCGACGATGTCCGCCGCCACCTCCTATGTATATGCCAGAAGGATACGCAGCGCAAGCCCCCACCGACCGATTCGAGACCGTGCGGGCGCGCCCATGGGCGGGCCACCGATCGCAACGAACGTGCTGGATGTACCTGTCGCAGACGTACGTCTGATCGCGACGCCGACCGAGCTGCCATCTGCGCGCAGCTCGAGGCGGTTGCGTCCGTCGGCACGGATGGAGTCCAGGTCCTCCATCACCAGCACCTCCAGCCCGGCGTCGCTCCGCCGCATCACCACGTAGCCCGTGGC